>JBDTTY010000075.1:0-8836 GCA_040007975.1 Betaproteobacteria bacterium
CAGACACGAGACTATTGCTTGGCTTCGCCGCAATAGTCTCGTGTCTGACCCTACATTATTCCGAGACTATTGCTTGGCTTCGCCGCAATAGTCTCGGGTCTGACCCTACTTGTTTCACAGTAGGCGAGGCTTCCGCCTCGCTCGGTCGTGAAGCGATGGAGCGAGGGCGCGATGGAGCGCGATGGCGCGAGGCTGAAGCCTCGCCTACGGCACCGTCTACTTGGCGGTGGTCGTGGGGACGACGTTGGCACTGCCTCGCGGGTTGACTTCGCCGGCGGCGCGCAGCTCCTGCCACCGCCGTTTGTCCAAGTCGTAGCGCGCGGTGACCGCCATCATTTCCTTGTGCTTGGTGGCGATCAATTCGGCCTGCCCGGTCAATGTGACGTTGATGTTGGACAGCTCACGATCGAGCGCGGCGGGCATCGGCTTGTCGCCCAGCGCGGTCCGGCGTGCCTCGAGTTCCACTTTGCGCTTGTTGAGCAACGCGGTGTAGCTGTTGGCCGATTGAATCTGCGCGTCGATCGTGTTGAGCGCGCGCGTGCGCGCGAGATCGATCTCGCTTTCCATCGTGTACGTGGACAGCAGGGCCTTGTCGCGGCGCTCGACGATCTCGCGTTCCTTGGCCAGCATGCGCGCACGCTCTTCCTCGACCTCGCGGGCGCGCCGCTGTTCCTGCGTCATCGCGGGGTCGGTTTTTTTCACCGTCACGCCCTGCTTGTTGATTTCGACGTTGCCCTTGTTGATGGCCTCCGGCGGAATCTTGTCCGTGTAATGGACCACGCCTTTTTCGTCGGTCCATTTGTAAGTGGCCGCTTGCACTCCTGGAATACAAGTGCCGACAACGATCAGCGCCAGCAAGAATATGCGGACGGACCGCGCAGTCGGACGTGCCAAGACGCGGCCACCGGGAGCGGCTCGCCGCTCGACATGGATGCGCTGGACCCGGAAGGCAAGCATCAGTTGGACTCCCGCAATGATCCGATGGAAAGGACGGTCATCAGCGCGTTGCTAGCTGGTGCCATAACGGGCGCGGTAGTCCGCGACGGCGCCGGCGTGGACATCAAGTGCCGGATTGCCAACGATGAAATGCATCACGTCATCGAGTGTGGCAATGGCGGCTACCGGGATGTCGAACATCGCGCGAACTTCGTCCACGGCCGACAGGTCGCCTTGGCCGCGTTCCATCCGATCGAGCGCGATCAACACGCCGGCCGGGGTGGCGCCCTGCGCGCGGATGATGGCAACGGATTCGCGGACCGCGGTGCCTGCGGTGATGACGTCATCGATGATGACAACCCGACCCGCCAGCGGTGCGCCAACGATGGTCCCCCCTTCACCGTGATCCTTGGCTTCCTTGCGATTGAAACTGAACGGCAAATTGTGACCTTTTTCGGCAAGGGCAATAGCAGTAGCTGCGGCCAAGGTGATCCCCTTGTACGCCGGTCCGAACAGCTGATCGCATCCAATCCCGGAGGCCAGCAACGCTTCACCATAAAAGCGCCCGAGGCGCCGCAGGCTTTCGCCGTCGTTGAACAATCCCGCATTGAAGAAATAGGGGGTGACGCGGCCCGCCTTGGTGGTGAATTGCCCAAAGCGAAGCACATCGTGTGCCAGTGCAAAAGCCAGGAAGTCTTGCCGATAATCGCTCATGATTTTGATTTTATTGGTATTTCTTGCATATTATACCCGTCGGCGAGAGGCTCGTGAATGCGAATATTCTGCCGGGGCGTCGAATTGATGACCGCATCAGACCCGGGTCCGCTGTCCTGTACACTCGGCGGCTTTTCGCGACGCCATGCGAGTCATCTCTCTTAACGTTAATGGCATCCGTGCGGCTGACCGCAAAGGCCTCGGCACGTGGCTTTCGCGCAGCCATCCGTGGGATGTCGTCTGCATGCAGGAAGTTCGCGCCAATGACGTGGACATCCCCGCGCATCTGCACGCGCCGCGCAAATCGAAAGCGTCATTTCATCCGGCGCAGAAAGCGGGCTATGCAGGTGTCGGCATTTACGCGCGGACTCCGGCGACATTCAAGCACGGTTTTGGCAGCGGCGAATTCGATGCAGAAGGGCGTTACATCCGCGCGGATTTTCACGATCTGTCGATTATCAGCGTGTATCTGCCGTCGGGATCCGCCGGGCCGCATCGGCAGGAATCCAAATTTCGCTTTCTTGCCGAGTTTTTGCCACATCTCGCAGCGCTGCGCGAAAGTGGTCGCGAAATCATTCTTTGTGGCGACTGGAACATCGCGCATCAAAACATCGACCTCGCGAATTGGCGCGGCAACCAGAAGAACTCGGGATTTTTGCCAGAAGAGCGTGCCTGGTTAACGCAGATTTTCGACGAGTTGGGGTTCGTCGATGTGTTTCGGCATGTTGATGCGCGTCCGCATCAATACACGTGGTGGTCCAATCGCGGACAGGCGTATGCGAACAATGTGGGATGGCGACTCGACTATCAAATCGCCACACCGGGCATTGCGGCAACCGCGCGCGAAGCGTCGATCTACAAGACGCGGCGGTTTTCTGATCACGCGCCCTTGATCATCGACTATGACTTTGACTTGAAGTAACGCAATATATTTTGCACCTGCAGGCGAGACTTCAGCCTCGAAGAATCCGGGGTGAGGCCGAAACCTTGCCTTCGCGCATGTCCCCGCGAGGCTGAAGCCCCGCCTACGGGGTCCGCGTTGCTGTGAGGCTGCAGCCTCGCCTATGGTCTCAATGCATTTTTTACTGACGACGCCATGTTACGAATTTCCAATCTCACGCTCGCCCGCGGCGCCAAGCGCCTGCTCGAAGGCGCCAACCTCACCGTTCATCCCGGGCAAAAGCGCGGGCTGGTGGGCTCCAACGGCTGCGGCAAGTCGAGCCTCTTTGCAGCCCTGCTGCACGAGTTGATTCCGGACGCGGGCTCGATCGATCTGCCTGCCGCCTGGACGATTGCGCATGTCGCGCAGGAAACACCACCGGTGGATGCGACGGCGATGGATTTCGTGCTGGATGGCGATCGGGAATTGCGCGCGGTCGAAGCGGCGCTGGCTGCGGCCGAGCACGACCCCGAACACAGCGGCGAGGCGCTGGCTGAACTGCATCTGCGCTACGAAACGATCGGCGGCTACACGGCGCGCGCCCGCGCGGCAACGTTGCTGTCCGGACTGGGCTTTGCTGACGATCGTCACGGCGACACGGTCAACCAGTTTTCCGGCGGCTGGCGGATGCGGCTGAATCTTGCGCAAGCGCTGATGTGCCGGTCGGATCTGCTGCTGCTCGACGAGCCGACCAATCACCTCGATCTCGATGCGGTGTTGTGGCTCGAGGATTGGCTTGGGCGCTACCCGGGCACGCTGTTGCTGATCACGCACGATCGCGATTTTCTCGACGGGGTCGTCGACGGCATCGTGCACGTCAACGCGCGCAAACTCGACAGCTACACCGGCAACTATGCGCAGTTTGAAGTCGAGCGTGCGCAGCAGTTGGGTCTGCAGCAGGCGACGTATGTCAAACAGCAGCGGCAGGTCGCGCATCTGCAAGCCTTCGTCGATCGCTTTCGCGCCAAGGCCACCAAGGCCAAACAGGCGCAAAGCCGCATCAAGGCGCTGGAGCGTATGGAATTGATCGCGGCAGCGCACGTGGATAGTCCGTTCGAATTCACGTTTGCGCCGGTGGCGGCAACCGCGCGGCAATTGGTGCTGCTCGAACGGGCGGTGTTGGGCTATCCGGGTCGCGAGCCCGTGTTGCCGCATGTAACGTTCGGGTTGATTGCCGGGGATCGGATCGGTTTGCTTGGCCCCAATGGTGCGGGCAAGTCGACGCTGATGAAGGCGATCGGCGGCACATTGTTGCCGCTGTCGGGCACGCGGCATGTCGCGCACGGATTGCGGTTAGGCTATTTCGCGCAGCATCAAGTGGAGCAATTGCGCGAAGAGTATTCGCCGCTGTGGCATCTGCGGCAGATCGAGCCCGACACGCGCGAACAAGATTTCCGCGGATTTCTGGGCGGCTTCGATTTTCTGGGCGACATGGCCACGTCCGAAGTCGGACGTTTTTCGGGTGGCGAAAAGGCGCGGCTGACGCTGGCGCTGATCGTGCGGCAAAAGCCCAACCTGTTGTTGCTGGACGAGCCGACCAATCACCTCGACATCGAGATGCGCGAAGCGCTGACCGAAGCATTGCAGGACTACGGCGGCGCCTTGGTGGTGGTGGCGCACGATCGACATCTGCTGCGCGCGACGACCGATGCGCTGTGGCTGGTTGCGGATGGACAGGTGAAGCCATTCGACGGCGATCTCGACGACTATCGCGATTGGGTACTGGCGGGACGTCGACGCGAGCGCGAAGCAGCGCGTCCCGTGGTGGCAGTGCCCGTCGCGGCCGCGGTGACAGTCGACGCCGGCGATCGCAAGGCGCAGCGTCGTGCAGAGGCGCAGGTGCGGCAGCGACTCGCCGACGCCCGCAAGCCGTTTCTTGCGCAGCAAACCGCCATCGAAAAGGCGATGCGTACGTTCACGACAGAGAAGGAAGAAATCGATGCGTGGCTCGCCGGCGCCGAAGCCTATGCCGACGAGCACCGCGACACGCTCAAGGCCAAAGTCACGCGCCAGGGCGAGGTCACGTGGCAGTTGGCGCGGCTCGAAACCGAATGGCTCGAGCTGGCCGAAAAGATGTCGTAGGCGAGGCTTCCGCCTCGCGTCATTCGCGCCATTCGCGCCATACCCCGCGAGGCTGAAGGCTCGCCTACGGGAATTCGGAAATTTCGCGCATCGCTACAGCGTGCGCCCGTGCCGATGCACGAACTTCAACGCCGACCACGTCTCGTCGATTGCGCACACTTTGATGTCGACCAAGCCTGCGGCCAGGCCCATCCGGCGCACCGTTTCATCGGTTAAATCGGTGATCACGCCGGACGCCTTTTTGGGCCACGCCAGCCACAGCATGCCCCCGGAGCCAAACCTGGGCAGGGCGCGTGCAAGATTGGTTTCCTGGGCGCGAATGGTGGTGGCAAACAGGATGGCGGCGTCAAACGCTGACACGCGCGTGATGTGCACGACGCCCGCGGGCGCACCGACAAGCAATTGATCGAAATCTTTCGGCGCGTCCAGCAACAGCAGCCTCTGACCGGGCTTGAGTCCGAGTTTTTGCCAGAGCGGGGTGCCGGAGTAGCCGGCGGACGAAGTCATTGCGCGAGGCGGGTTGGACGAGGGGTTTACACCCGTTAGCCGACCCGCGCCCCCGGTCGGTAGAAGAGGTAAACAGCAAAGCCCAGCGTATCGCGGCCCCACCGCAAGTAGGCATCGCGCCATTTGCGGATGCGTTCAAGCATTGCCGGCACGTCGGGATCATCAGGCTGTTCGCGCGCATAGCGCTCGATGCTGCGGCAATACTTCCACTCGTACTCGTCCCACTCGTCTATTGATGCGGTCGTGGCATGCATCGGGATGAGGCCCGCATCGATTCCGGCTTGCACATTGCCGCGATGATCGAGATATTCGCCGTGCTCGGCACCACGGGCGGCCAGATAGTCCGGATGCGCGCGCGTGCGCCAAAATCGTTCGCCGATCAGGAGGTAGCCGCCGGCTTTGGTCCAGGTCTTCAACTGGTTGCAGATGCCCGACATACCGCCGGTAATGCCGCCGGCACCAAGCATCACGCTCAAGTGAAAGGTTTCGGGGTCGGCGCGATAATCGCGGATATCGGCGTCGTCGAGGTGCAACTTGCCGAGCGCGCCAGTCCACTCGGCGCGTTCCCGGGCCTGATCGAGCATCAGCGACGAGCGATCCACCGCCACGACAGTGGAACCGAAACGTTCGATGATCCGCAGCGCCAACTCGGCGCGACCGCAGCCGAGATCCAGCACGCGCGATGTGTCTTCGAGCGGCAAAAGGTCCAGCAAGCGCTCCATCTTGGCTGCTGCAATCGGATTGCAGTAGTCGTGGTCGCGATGCGCAATGGCGCTGAACTTGTACGGATTCATGGGCGTGGTCCCTTCCCGGCGCGATCATGCCATGGAGCGACACGCAAGAGTAATGCCATGCCCGGTACCGCCAACAGCGTGCACAACAGGAAGAAGTCGAACCAGCCGGTTTGCGCAACGATCCACCCGGTGGTGGCATTGATGACCGTTCGCGGCACGGCTGCCAGACTTGTGAACAGCGCAAATTGGGTCGCGGTGTAGCGGGGGTCGGTGGCGCGCGCGATGTAGGCCACGAAGGCAACCGTTCCAAGTCCCACGCCCAAAGCCTCGAACGCGATCACGACGCCCAACGCCATGACACTTGGCGAGGGCAATTGCGCGAGCCACGCAAACCCCAGAATCGGCACCATTTGCATGACGCCGAAGATCCACAGGCCGCGATTGATGCCGATCTTGACCATCCACAGCCCGCCCAACATGCCGCCGATCACGCTGGCCCATAAGCCGGCGTTTTTGGCCACGACGCCGATCTGGGTGCGCGTGAACCCCATGTCGAGATAAAACGGCGTGGCCAGCGCGGTGGCCATGCTATCGCCCAGCTTGTAGAGAAAGATGAAGGCGAGCACCAGTGCTGCCTCCTTCCATCCCGAGCGGTGCAGAAATTCGCGAAACGGCTCGACCACGGCATCGCGCAGCGTGCGCGGCGGCGGCACGTTGGCATCGGGCTCGCCAACCAGCATCGTCATGACGAGTCCGGGCAGCATGAAGAGCGCCGTGATTGTGAAGACCGCTGACCACGGCAGGTGATCGGAAAGGATCAGCGCCAGCGAACCCGGGACGAGACTGGCAATCCGGTACGCGTTGACGTGAATCGCGTTGCCGAGCCCCAGCTCAATGTCCGGCAACAGTTCGCGCCGAAACGCGTCGAGGACGATGTCGAGACTCGCGGAAAAAAAGGCCACCGCCGCGGCGAGGTAGGCAATCGCCCAGATGTCGGCTTTGGGGCTCAGGAATCCGAGTGCCGGGATCGACACCAGTAACGCGAGATGGAACAGCACCATCCAGCCGCGACGACGCCCCAGCGGCAACGCAAAGCGGTCGAGCAGCGGCGACCACAGAAATTTCCATGTGTAGGGCAGTCCGATCAGCGCAAAGAGCCCGATGGCCTTCAGGTCCACGCCTTCGGAACGCAACCACGCCGGCAGCAGATTGATCAGTAAATACAGCGGCAGGCCCGAGCTGAATCCGGTGAACACGCAGATCAGCATGCGGCGGTTGAACAGTGCCTGGCGCCAGGTTTCCTTCGGGGGTGCGGCGACGACGTCGGTCATGGCGCGATTGTACGGGGCAGCACGCACAAACCGTAGACGAGGCTTCAGCCTCGCGCCGCACCTCGCGCCAGACCTCCGAGGCTGAAGCCTCGACTACTGCCTCGCCTAGGGAGTTCGCACGAACTCGCGCGCCAGCAATCCATACAACGCGGTATCGCTGATTTCGTCGCCGACGAGCCACCGCTCGCGCAGGAAGCCTTCCTGCTTGAAACCGTGGCGTTCGAGCACACGCGCCGACGCGGTGTTGCGCGGATCGATGTCGGCTTCGATGCGATGGAGATCGAGCGAACCAAGCGCATGGTTGATAAACGCGTGGAGTGCCTCCTGCATGTAGCCGCGCCCCCAACAAGCCGACGCCAGGCAATAGCCGATTTCGGCGCGACGATTGGTGCGATGAAAGCCGAACAGCGTGCAGGTTCCGACGAGCGTATCGTCGCCCGCGACGGTGACGCCCATACGCAGCGCACCACCGTCGTGATAATCACGCAACGACTGCGCCACACTGGCGTGTGCTTGCGCGAGCGCCGTCCATGGGGGTGTCGCCCAATAGCGCATCACCTCCGGATCGGAAAAAATCGCGAACAGCGCGGCAGCATCGCGTGCCTCGAGAAAGCGCAGCACCAAGCGTGGAGTGCGCAGTTCGAACGGCGGGAAGTGGGGCGGCGTGTCCGGCGCGCCGGGAATCGTCACGCGGCAATCATGCGTCGAGTTCGCCCAACTCGCGCGAGCACCAGGATTGCTCGTCGGCAGGCACTGTGGCGTAACTGGCCAGCGCCAGCGCCCGCGAGGTGTTGTAGCCGGCCGCGTCGCCAGCCCCGCGTTGCGCCAATGCCAACACGGCATGTCCGAAAAAAACTTCGAACGCGGGCGCGTCGTTGTTGACGCAGACCTCAAGACAGCGCCGTGCGCTGGCCATGGCATCCGCGTATTGCCCGGCCGACAACAGGCAGCGCGTCAGCTGGTACTCGCCGCGCTCGACATTGAGCCACGTGCCGGCTTGCGACCAGTACTTCAGTCCCGCCTGCGCCGCGCGGATCATGCCGGCCGTTTCCGCTGCGGTGCGGTCCGCCTTGCGTTCCATTGCGGCGGCGAGATTGTTGCCACCGATGGCGAGTGCGCGCACGGCGGGTGAACCTGTGGCAAGACCTTGTTGCGCGCCAACTAGCGCGTCGTCGTAGGCCGTGATTGCCCCGGCATGCGCAAGCTGGCCCAGCAACGCGGACGACGCTGTGGCCAGCACGGCAACGCGAACATCCGTGCCAAGCGCCGTGAGTGCGGCCGCATCGCCCGCACAGTAGCGCAACACGGCGATGCCGCACGTGGTGGCACCGCTGGCCGCCGCATCATCATCATGGGCACCAACGCGTTGCAGCGTCTGCAGCAACGTCACGCCACGATCCCATTGCCCGAGATGCTCGCCATAGACATGCGTGACAAGTCCGGCATAGCGGGGGATGTGTTCTGCATTCTCGACCACGTGCATCGACTCGGCCAGACGTGCGGCGACCTGATCGGCGTGATCGGCGTGGTCGTCCCACGCAGACTTCATGAAGTCGTTAAAGCTCATGCAATGTGCTCCACTCTACGGAATG
>JBDTTY010000076.1:0-8767 GCA_040007975.1 Betaproteobacteria bacterium
AGGCCGAAGGTCTGTCGTGAGCGGCGCCGGGCCGCCCCAAGCCGCTCGCCCCCTTGGGGGGGAGGGGCGCGCAGCGTCCATCGGGGGAGGGGCCACCGACTTCGGGCCGTGGAACCCCGGCATCACGTCGCAGGTTCCTCGCGACGTGATGCCGTTGGCGACGATCTTCCGACCGGACAACGTCACGACAACGATTGCCGAGGCCGAGGAATTGCACGACCTCACCGGCCTCGACGTAGTCGATCTCGTTGCCTTTCGACCGCGACGCCTCGCCATGCACGAACTCCTGATCCGTATCACGGCGGAAATTTCCGTATCGAGTGGCACCAAGGTCGAGGACCTGGGCATCAACTTTCGGCGGATGGTCGACACCATCCTCACGCATCATCTCGATGCCCGGATGGATGAGATCGTCGCCGCGTTCGAGGCGATGCGGTTGCAGCTGTGTCAGTTCATCCGCCATGAAGTCGACACGCAACTATTTGCGCCCGTGCCGTTGCCCGCCCCGGCACGACGCTTTTTCGGGTTGCTGCGCGCGGCACCATCACCGGTTGCTACTGCGATCCAACCGCCGCCGCCCGACATCGTCGTGGGCGACTGGGACGCACGCGCCAATCAAGAATCCGATCCGTTGCGCCGCGCCGGCCTCCGGGCGCTGGTGCGCGTGGTGGCGGCGCTGCTGGGGCGACATGGTGCGTTGTGGGGAACGCCCGAGCTGATCACCAACGTGGCCACCGATCTCGCGTGCAACGATTTCGGCAGCGACGAAATCGGAAAGATGATCGATCCCCTCGTCAGAGCGGCGGCACAGCGCGAAGGCTATGCGTTGTTGCCCCTGCAGTCGCAGCCCGTGATCATGAATACGAAGGGCGCGTCGGCTGCCGGCAAGAGCACGATGCGTCCCGAACAGAAACTGCTGGCGCAGCGCATCGGCGTCACGTGGAGCGACTTTGCGCTGATCAGTCCGGACATCTGGCGTAAGCAACTGCTCGACTACAGCTCCCTTGGCACCGCGTACAAATATGGTGGCGCTTGCACCGGCGACGAGTTGCACATCATCGATCAGAAACTCGACGGCTACATGGCGCGCAAGGCGCAGCGCGAGGGCACGACGCATCTGCTGATTGACCGTTTTCGCTTCGACAGTTTTGCGCCGGATTCGGACGAGGCGGGCAGCAATCTGCTCACGCGCTTTGGTCACACCATTTATCTTTTTTTCATGGTGACGCCACCGCAGGCGATTGTCGAACGCGCATGGCAGCGCGGACTCAAGGTGGGGCGCTACAAGGCAGTTGACGACCTGCTGACGCACAACGTCGACGCCTACGCGGGAATGCCTGAGCTCTTTTTCACATGGGCGCTACGTCGCGACAAGAATGTGCACGTCGAGGTTCTCGACAACTCGGTGCCGTTGGGCGAGCGGCCGCGCACCGCCGCATTCGGCTGGAACGGCGAATTCAATATTCTGGACGTGAAGGCCATGCTCGACATCGAGCGTTTTCGCAAGGTCGATGTCGATGCCAAGGGTCCGGACACACTGTATGGTGGCCCCGATATTTTGGCGCCGACGCGTAATACGGGCTTTCTCGAAGCCTGTGCCCGCCGCTTGCCGCGCGTCAATTTCGCGTCTCCGGTCACGGGGCAGATCTATTTGTGCATCGAGGCTGGTGTGCCCGTGTGGGCCGACGCCGCCGCCATGGCCGAGGCGCTGTCGAACGACGACGCGCGAGCAGGCATTGCCGCGGTGGCACCCGCCGCGGTCGCCGGCCGGCTGCCGGAGCCTCCGATGCCGATGCGACTGCAGGATCGACCCGGGGCCGATCGCCTCCACACGCTCGGATGTTGGGGTGCGGTCGGCTGAAGTCGTGCGGATTGAATCGACACCGCAATATCAGCGCTAGGCAAACATCTCCCGCAGCACGGACTTTTGCACCTTGCCCATGGCATTGCGCGGCAGCGCATCCACAAATACCACGCGTTTGGGCACCTTGAAGTTGGCGATCTCACCCTTCAACGCGGCGATCACCGACATTTCGGTCAATGTGTGGCCCGGTAATCCGACGATCACCGCTGTCACGGCTTCGCCAAAATCCGGATCCGGAATGCCGATGATTGCCGACTCGTCGACGCCTTCCATATCGTCGATCCGTTCCTCGATTTCCTTGGGATAGACATTGAGGCCGCCAGTGATGATGAGATCTTTCGCGCGACCTATCAGGCGCAGATAGCCGCGGCCGGGTTCAACGGTCACCCATTCGCCCATGTCACCAGTGCGAAAAAATCCATCCGGTGTGAATTCCTCGCGGGTTTTTTCCGGCATGCGCCAATAGCCGGCAAACACGTTGGGTCCGCGCACTTCGACGCCACCGATCGCGGACGTGTCTTCGCGGTCGGGCGCAGCTGCAATCCTGATTTCGACCCCAGGCAACGGCTGGCCCACGGTGCCACCCACGCGTGGCCCTGCCAACGGATTGGTCGTGATCATACCGGTCTCGGTCATGCCGTAACGTTCGAGTACGGCAACACCCGTATGCGCTTCGAACGCCGCAAAGGTTTCCGCGAGCAATGGTGCCGACCCCGAGACAAACAATCGCACGCGCGACGCGATATCGCGCGTGAACGTCGGTTCGACGAGCAGCCGCGTATAAAACGTCGGCACGCCCATCATCACCGTCGCGCGCGGCAACAATTCGACAGCGTCGCGCGCGTCGAATTTGGCCAGCCACAACATGCGCGCGCCAGCCAGCAGCACGCAATGGATGGCCACGAACAGTCCGTGGACGTGATAGATCGGCAGCGCATGCAGCAGCACGTCGCCGCGCGTGAAACTCCACGCCTCCACCAGCGCCACCGCGTTGGAGGCGAGATTGCGGTGCGTAAGCATCGCGCCCTTCGAGCGGCCGGTCGTGCCCGATGTATACAAAATCGCAGCCAGATCATCGGGCTGCGAAAATACGGTGGCAAATGTCGTGTCGAGCGAGTTCGCGCGGTCGTCGAGCTCATCAAGGGTCAGCACGGTGGCGTCACCCGCGAGAATGGCCACCGCACCCAGATGCACCGCATTGCAAACAATCACGCCGGGCTCGGCATCGCTGAAAAAATAACTTAGCTCGGTTTTCTGGTAGCCGGTATTGAGCGGCAGGTAAATCAGTCCCGCGCGCAGGCACGCGAGATACAGCGCCACTACGCGCCAGTCCTTGTCCAATTGCGCGGCCACGCGATCGCCCGGCCTGCAGCCCGCCGCTACCAATGCATTGGCATATCGCGCGGATGCCGCAGCAATGTCGTCGTAGTGGATCACTGGTCCGTTGGGAATCACCAGCAGCGGCTGCTCCGTGCCGTCGGGGAAGTGCCGTTCGAACAGGGCGTAGAGATTGGCGTTCATGAGTGCATTGGTGGAGAGAATAGCGGTACGTTCCGTAGGCGAGGCTTCAGCCTCGCGCACTTCCCGACGAGGCTAAAGCCTCATCTACAAGTTTGCACTATTTTACGAGGACGAAACCTCGTCTACATGCAAGTGTTGCTTGTGTCCCGCGATGAACACGTATGCGACTTCTTCGGCGTGCTCGTCCAGCAGGGTGGAAACCTCACGTCGGCATCGGGGATGGCGCGCACGACGCCTCGCGCGACGGCCGCGGCGACGCCATCGGCGGCAAGCGCACCCTTGAATGAATCCGGAGCGATGACAACACGAAGCATCGGATCGGCTGGCGTGCGAACGGATTGATGAACAACTCGCCGGAATAGTAGCGCAGCGCGTCCTCCGCGGTGCAACCACGCCAACAGCAAGCTATCGGCGCGGCATGCTTGGCGACCGCTGCGCCAACAGGCATCGCCACGTGCCGATCAGCCGACACGGCGCGGCAGGATTGTGTTAACCCGCGATCCGCCGCACGAATTCCACGACCCGTGGCCCGACGCCATCGTCCGCGGTATTGACTTGCGCGATGCTCGACAGGTGATTGTGCCGCGCGAGGTAGAAGTGCGGTGGCGCGCGACGCTGCACGACGGCGATCCGGTGGACGAGCTCTGCCGAATGCACATCGATCAGCGGATTTTCGTATTCCGCCACGCCGATGAGCGTCGGTACGCTGTTCGCGGTGACGTGCGTCACCATGCTGCCCTGTGCCATCGCATGCTGATCCGCGCCGAAATAGGCGATGACGTTTTTGGCGAGCGGATTGTCGGCCCACATTTCCGCCCGCACCCGGCCCGAAAGCACGATGAGCCCCGCCACGCCCGAGCCCGCGGCCGGATGAAAGCGTTGATCGTAGGCATATGACCCGACATGCAGCGCCCCCGCCGAGTGACCGAACAGGAAGATCTTGTCGGGGTCGCCCCCATACGCGGCGATGTGTTCACGGGTCCAATGTACAGCCGCCGCGACGTCGAGCGTAACCGCGGGATACGTGACCTCCGGCGCAAGTCGGTATTCGAGATTGATGCCGATCATGTCGTGCCGCGTCATGTGCCAACACACGTTGGCATAGACCTCGGGTGTGCGGTCCTTGTCGCCCTCGATCAACGCACCACCGTGTGCAAAGATGACCACCGGCGTCTGTTTTACGTTTGTCGGGGCGTAAACGTCGAGCACCTGGCGCGCGTGTGCGCCATAGGCGATGTCGCGGGTGACGTTGCCAACCTTGGGCGCGCCCGACAGGATGGCACTGAAGCCACCGACCATGCGGCGCGAATGCCCCCGGATATCGGTGGCCCAGCGCGGGCCGACCTCGTCGATGGACTGCCACAGCGCGGGGGGTATGGGTGGAAGCGTCGCCATGAGACAGAGTGAGTGAAGCCAATCCCGGCATCCTACGCGACCGCGCAGCGCCTACCCGATGGCACCATCACCAAGATCCGCAAGAAGAGTCCGTGAAGCCGTCGTCTCAGTCGCGATCGTCGTCTTCCCCGTGCGCGGCGCGGGTGATGCGATCACGGATGGCGAGCCACGCTGCGTTGTCGGGAACGTTCTCGATCAGGATCGCGCTGGCACCCGCAGCGTCAAGCAGACGCAGATTGCTGTAGAGATCGTGCGCGTAGCCGGCCGCATCCTTGGGTGCGCTGATCCAGCAACCGGCAAATCCGCGCGGCTTCTCCACCATTTGCGCCAGCACGGCAGCATTGACATCGACACGCGCACACTCGCTCGCGATGTCGCCCGGCGCGACCAGTCGCGAGGGTGTGCGTGGTGCGTAATGCGATGCCAATGTGCCCGAGGCGCGGGGCGCCCCGGCATTGGGCGCATGGGGGGTGAAGCCCAGCACGCGCGCGATGTCCGCCGCGGCGAGGCCACCCGGACGCAGCAACATTGGCGCGTCGCCGTCAAACGCGATAATCGTGCTTTCAATCCCCACCGGACATGCGCCGCCATCGAGAATCATCGCGACATCGGCACCGAGGTCGTCAGCGACGTGCGCGGCGGTGGTGGGCGAGATGCGACCGAAACGATTGGCGGAGGGCGCAGCGATGCCATCGCCGCCGGCGGCGCGAAAGGCCTGCAGCAATTGCTGCGCCACCGGATGGGACGGCACACGCAAACCCACGCGATCCTGACCACCCGTCAACACGTCGGCGACGTGCGCAGCGCGCGGCACGATCAACGTCAGCGGCCCGGGCCAGAACGCCGCCGCGAGGGCACGTGCCGCGGGCGGCACGTCACGCGTCCAGGCGTCCATCTGCGCGGTCGTCGCAAGATGCACGATGACCGGATGATCGGCAGGCCGACCTTTGGCCGCAAAGACTGCGCGTAGCGCCGCATCATTGCGTGCATCCGCGCCCAAGCCGTAGACCGTTTCGGTGGGAAAAGCCACCAGTTCGCCGGCGCGCAACATGGCCGCCGCGCGCGCCACGGTCGCGACATCGGGCAATGCGATGGAATCGTTCAACGCCATTGCGGCTTCGCGCGCGCGCGCGCTGACGCGATTGCATCGAAGGACTTGCGCAAACTGCTAGAATCGCAGCTTTTGCGCACCGTCAAGGCCGCTGTTGCAAGGCGATTGGACGGCCGTCGGCGCGAGCGCACAGGCGCAACGCAAGGAGTGGTAATGAGCAATTTTCTGTTCACGTCGGAATCAGTATCGGAAGGTCATCCGGACAAGGTCGCGGACCAGATATCCGATGCGGTACTCGATGCGATTCTAGAGCAAGACCCCACGGGCCGGGTGGCGGCGGAAACGCTTGTGTCCACCGGTCTGGTCGTCTTGGCCGGCGAAATCACCACCAGCGCCAAGGTTGACTATGCACGCGTCGCGCGCGAAACGATCCGCGCCATCGGCTACAACGATCCCAATCTGCGTTTTGACGCCGACGGTTGTGCGGTGATGGTTTGCTATGGACAACAGTCGCCGGATATCGCGCAGGGAGTGGATCGTGCCTCCGACGATTATCTCAATCAAGGTGCAGGCGACCAGGGGTTGATGTTCGGATACGCCTGTGACGAAACGCCGTCGCTGATGCCGTATCCGATCTACTACGCGCATCGGCTGGTGCAGCGGCAAAGCGAAGTGCGTCGCGACGGTCGCCTGCCGTTTCTGCGGCCTGATGCCAAGTCCCAGGTCACTGTGCGCTACGAAGGTGGCAAGCCGGTGGCGGTCGAGACGGTAGTGTTGTCCACGCAACACGATCCGTCGATGAACGACGCGCAGGACAAACTTGCTGAAGCGGTGATTGAAGAAATCATCAAGCCGGTGTTTCCGGCAGCGATGCTCAATGGCACTCGCTTTCTGGTCAACCCCACCGGTCGCTTCGAAATTGGCGGACCACATGGCGACGCCGGTGTCACGGGTCGCAAGATCATCGTCGACACGTATGGCGGCGCGGCGCCACATGGCGGTGGCGCGTTTTCGGGCAAGGATCCCTCCAAAGTTGACCGCTCCGCGGCCTATGCGGCCCGCTATGTCGCCAAGAATGTCGTGGCGGCGGGTCTTGCGCGCCAGTGCCAGGTCCAGGTGGCGTATGCGATCGGCGTCGCCAAGCCGATGAATGTCACGATCTACACTGAAGGTACCGGCGTGATTGCGGACGACAAGATCGCCGAACTCGTCAACGCCCATTTCGATTTGCGGCCCAAGGGCATCATTCGCATGCTTGACCTGTTACGACCGATCTATCTCAAGACTGCTGCCTACGGCCACTTTGGCCGCGACGAACCCGAGTTCACGTGGGAAAACACAGATCGCGCCGATGCCCTTCGGGCGGCGGCGGGACTGTAGGAGCCGTCGTGCGATCCACCGTCAAGTGCATGCTCACTCGGGGCGCGCTCGTTGCGCTCGCGATGCTGATGGCCGCGTGCGCGATGACGCCGCCTGGACCGCCGGCGGTCGAGATGGGTGAGCTCGACAATGCGGCCGACGGTACTGTCATCGCGATCAAGCGCGGCGGCGAACTGAAGGTGCTGCTCGATGCCAACGCCATCTCCGGCTATCAATGGCAGGTGCAGCGCATCGCGGGGCCTGTGCTCCCCCCCATGGGCAACCCTATCTTTCTCAGCAAGGGTGATCCGCGGGACGTGCGAGCGGGAGGCTTCATGGTATTCCGCTTCAGGGCCGAGCAAGCGGGGACGGCCACGCTGCAGTTCGACTACAAACACGTCTCCGAGGCAAACGTCGCGCCGGTCAAGACCGTGCGCTACTCCGTCTCCGTTGCACCTTGACGCCTTCGGCGCGATCCAGCATCGTGCAGCATCAGCGCAGGGAAGGAATGAACCCGATGAACATTCGCACCGACAGGACGATCCGGCACACTCTGGCGGGCACTGCTGCACTTGTCCTGCTGGCCGGCTGCGCGACGCTTGAACGCGAAGGCGTGCTGGCCACCAAGGACGGCGGCCCGGTCACAGTACGCAACGGTGCGCCGCTGGTCGTGAGCCTGTCGCCCGATCCGGATATTGGCTATGGTTGGGTGCTGAAGAGCACCGGGCCCGGGCTTTCCGCGACCGGTGGTCCGGATGTCACGACCGACCCCAAGCCGCCGTCGATCATGGGCGTGCCCGACACGACCACGTTTCGGTTCCGTGCCGTCTCCGCAGGCACAACGTCGATCGAGTTCCGGTGGGCGGCTCCCCCCGGACAGTCGACAGCAGCCGAGCGCACCGTGAAGTACGACGTGACGGTCACCCCGTCGAGTTTTTTTGGCATTCTCTGATCAGGTCGCCCAGCCCGGCCCTGCCCCACTGGCGGCGGTGGGTGGCGAAACGCACCAAGTTCCTGTAAAATCGTTTGTTTTCGCGAATTCCCGGCCGGATGTCGCCGGTTCGCGTGACCCCAATCACAAGGATTGACCATGGCTGAACGTTCCCGCACCCGCCGCAACACGCTTGAGCGTCGTTGCCTGTCCAAGACCTTCAAGCGCATGTTCGTCGGCGCGCCGAAGGGCATCTTCAAGATGCTGGAAAAGATCAAGAAGAACTGACGCAAGTCGGTTTGCAGAAAGCCAAAGCCGCCTACGGGCGGCTTAGTCATTGTGGTGAGCCGCGCCCAC
Source organism: Betaproteobacteria bacterium (assembly GCA_040007975.1). Classification (GTDB taxonomy): domain Bacteria; phylum Pseudomonadota; class Gammaproteobacteria; order Burkholderiales; family Casimicrobiaceae; genus VBCG01. The sequence continues at coordinate 8,479 of JBDTTY010000076.1, forward strand.
GGGCGCCGTTGTCATTACGGTGAACCACGGGTGACGTTTGTCGCAACTGGCGCGGCGTCGGCCGGATCGATCGTTCAGGGTTGGCTAGATCGAATTCGACGCCCGGTGGAGCGATGGTCAGTTTCGGCTTGCACGCTATGACGATCACGGCGTTGATCATCCTTGCCGACACGAGGGCGGCGAGGTATTCGGGCAACTCGGCCTCGGCCAATCGATACGTGTTGCCAAAGCGCTCGAAGGCAAGCCGCGTCTGCAAACCGCCCTCGCCGCAGTGTGCCCTTCGCAATCG
>JBDTTY010000077.1:0-8757 GCA_040007975.1 Betaproteobacteria bacterium
TGCTTGTACGCGACCAACTTGGACTTGGAGAGCCTCATCCGCTGGATTCTCGCCTGAATGCGAAGGGGAGGATAGCGCTACAGCGTCAGAACCGTCCTACGTGACCGCGCGGCATGCGCTTGTATTGGGCGCGAAAACCGGGGCGCACCATAGGGTTGTACCGCCGACACTGAACCAAAGGAGCGTCGGCTCAACCGGATAAGGAGCCACCATGCTGAATCTTGATCCCAACACCCTGCTTGCCATCGAATCCTCTGCACTCGCTATATTGGTCGCGCTAGGCATCTGGCGACTCGTTCGCGATCCGGACGCCGAGAAGAAAGGAACTCCCGAGGAGCGTACTTACGACATGCGTCGCGACGGGCAACGCCTGAGTACGTAATCGCTGTTGCGCGGAGCCAATGGCGGGCGGTTACGGCTAGGGGTGTTCAACATCGTCGGACGGCGTCTGTGAGCACTGCGGCGCGTCTGTCATGTGTAGAAGTTCTCGGTCGACTGGCGGTCGAGCATAGTCAGTGGGAATGACGTTGATCAGCCGCGCGGAGCCCCACAGAGGGGCGCCGCGCGTGTAGCATCGGGAATCCCAACGACCATGCGCGGGACTGCCCGCGCGTCCGCGCCGCCATGCTCGACCAAGCCGCCAAACCCAGTTCGATCGTCAAAGCGCTCGATCAGTATGTGATCGGACAACACGACGCGAAGAAAATCGTTGCTGTCGCGGTCTATTCGCACTTCCGCAAGATTTCGAAGTCACGTGCCGACGGCGTGCCGATCGTCAAAAGCAATCTGCTGCTGATCGGCAACTCGGGCACGGGCAAGACGTTGATGTGCGAAACACTGGCGCGGATATTGGGCGTGCCTTTTGTTTCTGCCGAGGCGACGTCGCTGGCGCAGACGCGTTACGTCAACGAGGAGATCGAAGCGATCATGCAGCGTCTGGTCGACCGCGCTGGTGGCGACGTGGATGCCGCGCGCTCCGGTATCGTGTTCATCGACGAAATCGACAAGCTCAAAGCCGACGACGCCCAGGTGCGTGCGAGTTCCGGCGAAAGCGTACAGCACGCGCTGCTGAAGATCATGGAAGGTTCGCAGGTAAAACTGTCGTCGGGCCAATACGTCGACACGACCAATATCCTGTTCATCTGCGGCGGCGCCTTCGTCGGGCTGGAAGACATCATCAAGTCGCAGACGCACGGCTATGGCTTCATCGCCACGTCGAAGGGGGACGATCAGAAAATTCTCGATCGCCTCAACACTCGCGTGAAGCCCACCGATCTCTTCACCTACGGTCTCATTCCGGAGTTTACCGGGCGGCTGCCGATCATTGCGCGCTTCCAGGACCTGACGCGTACGATGCTGGTGCAGATCATGACGGAGCCCAAGGATTCGCTGTTTCTGCAGTTCCGCGACATTTTCAAGATCGAAGGCGTGGAGCTGGTCGTGGCGCCGCGCGTGTTCGAGCAGATCGCCGAGCTTGCGCTCGAATATAAAACGGGAGCGCGCAGCCTGCGCGGCATCTTCGAAGAGTTGATCACGCCCGTGCTGTACGCGATTCCGGACCATCCGGAAATTCGTCGGGTGACGATCTCCTCGCTGTTCAACGAGCCGCTGTACGAGGGCGTGGCGCCCGCAAAAGGCGAGCCGCGTCCTGCGTGATGTTGGCTGTCACGTGGCGCTGACGCGTTTCGATCGCTGATCGTGTCGATACGCGGTCGCAACTGGCTTGGTCTATTGGCCTGCGTGATCGGTGCGGGCCTCGCCTCGATCGGACTGCGCCAGGATTCCAACTGGGATCTGCAAAACTACCATCTGTACAACGTGTGGGCGTTTGTCCATGACCGCTTCGGCATCGATTGGGCACCGGCACAGCTGCAATCGTTTTACAGCCCGTATCTCGATCTGCCATTTCACGCACTGTTGTCCGCCGATGCACCGCCGCGCATGATCGCCGTGATGTTGGCCGTTCCCACGGGGATCGCGTGGTTTTTCTTTGCGCGCACGGTGTTGTTGCTGTTTGCTCCGGTGGCACCACCGCTGCGTCGTCACGCGATCATGGCCGCGATCTTCATCGGCATCACGGCACCGATGTCGATCAGCTTGATCGGGCTCACGATGAACGACTGGTTTGTGGCGGCCTTTGTGATGACGGCCGTATTCGTGGTCATCCGCGGGTTGACGGCGGGCCGCCTGGCAACGAACACGTTGTTGCTCGCTGGCGCTCTTGTCGGATTGGGCGCCGGATTGAAGTTGACTGGATCGATCTACGGGGTGGGGTTGCTCGTCGGGTTGTTGCTGGTACAAGGAACCGTTGCCGAGCGACTGCGCGCCACGATCTACGCCGGGCTGGCGATGGCCGCCGCATTTGCCGCGACCACAGGACCGTGGATGTTCACGCTGTATCGCCGGTTCGGCAATCCACTGTTCCCCTATTTCAATGATGTGTTTCGCTCGCCGTGGGCGGACCCGGTGCCGTTCTCGGCCACGAGCTTCGGACCTGACGCGCCGGCAGAGTGGCTGGTCTTTCCATACATGATGTTATGGAAGCTGCAGGGCTATGTGGCGGAGCCTGAGTTTCGTGACGCGCGACCCGCTGTGCTGTACTCGTTGGTGCTGGTCGTGGTTGCGTTGGCGCTGCTGCGGCGACATCGTGACGTTGAGCATAGTCGCGAAGCGGCGAGGTCACCCACCACCGCCGACGCGTGGCGATTCATCGCGGGATTTTTCATCGCGACGTTTGTCGCCTGGGCGGTGCTCTATCGCGTGTACCGCTATCTGATCCCGCTGGAGTTGCTGGGCGGTGCGCTGATCGTGCATATGCTGTTGCGGATTGTGCCCGCACGGCGCGCCGCGTCGGCGCTGTTGGTGACGGTTGCGTTGGTGGTCGTGACGGCCAAATTTCCCACGTGGTGGCGGCAGCCATTTGGTGCGCATTTTCTCGCGGTGGAGATGCCTCCAGTGAAGCCGGGCAGCCTCGTCCTGCTGGTCTCCGCCGAGCCGATGTCGTACGTGCTGCCATCGTTTCCCGCAGACGCACGGTTTGCCGGACTCGACAACAACTTCAACGATCCGTGGCGGCACAACAAGCTGCAGCAGGCAATTGCCGACGCGATCCGCGATCATTTGGGCCCGATGTATTCGCTGGCCGTGCCGCCGCGCCGCGAGATTGGCGTCAGGGCCCTGGCGGCGGTGCAACTCGAGCGCATCGGCTGTGCCGAGATCGTGACCAACCTGCGCGTGAGTCCGCTCGAATTGTGCGAGTTGCGGCGAATTCGATGAACTGCATCCCGCGACGAGGATAATGTCGCGTTGACTGTCCCGAGGTCCCTGCCATGTCCCGTCTCGATGCCACGCATGATCCCGAGCGCAAGAGCTTCGTTGCCAGTGCCAACGATGGCGTGACGGGTTTCTCCATCCAGAATCTGCCGTTTGGCATCTTCAGCACGGATGCGTCCCCGCTGCCGCGCGCGGGTGTCGCCATCGGGAATTGCATCGTCGATCTGGCGGCGCTGACCGAGGCCGGGTTGCTACGCACCGTGCCCATAGCGCTATGGCGCCAGCCCACGCTCAACGCGTTCATCGCGTTGGGGCGTGACGTGTGGCACGCGACGCGCGCGCGGCTGTCGGAGGTGCTGCGGGCGGGTCCCGGCCCATTGGGCGACGATCAGACGCTGCGTGACTGGACGCTGGTGCCGCAGGTTGACGCCACCATGCACATGCCGGTGCTGGTGCCTGGCTACACGGATTTCTATTCGTCGAAGGAACACGCGACCAATGTCGGATCGATGTTTCGCGATCCCCAAAACGCGTTGCTGCCCAATTGGCTCGAGATCCCCATCGGCTACAACGGACGGGCAAGTTCGGTTGTGGTCAGCGGCACGCCGGTGCGGCGTCCGCTGGGGCAGTTGAAGGCGCCGGACGCGGCACGGCCTCGACTTGCCCCATGTCGCAAGCTCGATATCGAACTCGAAACCGGCTTCATCGTCGGTCAGGGCAATGCGCTGGGCGCACCGATTGCGATGGCAGACGTCGACGCGCACATTTTCGGCATGGTGTTGCTCAACGACTGGAGCGCCCGCGACATCCAGCAATGGGAATACGTGCCGTTGGGGCCGTTCAACAGCAAGTCGTTTGCGACATCGATCTCGCCGTGGTTGGTCACGATGGAAGCGTTGGAGCCGTTTCGCGTGGCCGGCCCGGAGCAGGACCCCGAGCCTCTGGAATATCTGCAACACGATGACCAGCAAGCGTATGACATCCACCTTGAAGTTACGCTGCAAGCGCAGGGTGCGCGCACTGCCACCACCATTTGTCGCACCAATTTTCGCGGGATGTACTGGAGCATGGCGCAACAACTGGTGCATCACACGATCGGTGGTTGCAACACGCGTGTGGGCGATTTGATGGGTTCGGGCACGATCAGTGGCACCACCGAAGATTCGCGCGGGAGCCTGCTGGAGATCACGTGGAACGGCAAGTCGCCGCTGCCGGTGGAGGGTGGCACGCGCACATTTCTCGACGATGGCGACACGGTGACGATGCGCGGCTGGTGCCAGGGGCGCGGCTATCGCGTGGGGTTTGGTGAGGTTGCCGGGACTATTCTGCCGGCACCTCGCTAAGCGCGTTCTGCGCTGCGACTTGGCAGTGTCCGGCTCCTGTGCAACAATCAATCCAACTTAATCGCATCAGGGTGTAATCGATGCTGGATCGTGACGGCTATCGCCCGAACGTCGCCATCGTCATCGTCAACGGCAGGAACCAGGTTTTTTGGGGCAAAAGGATCCGCGAACACTCGTGGCAATTTCCGCAAGGTGGCATCAACTCCGGTGAAACGCCCGAACAGGCGATGTACCGGGAGTTGCACGAGGAAGTCGGACTCGAAGGCCAGCACGTCAAGGTTCTTGGACGTACGCGCGAATGGCTTCGGTACGATGTACCGCAGCACTGGATCAAGCGTGAATGGCGCGGCAGTTACCGCGGCCAGAAACAGATCTGGTATCTGCTGCGCCTTACCGGGCGTGACAACGACGTTCGTCTGCGCGCCTCCGAGCATCCGGAGTTCGACGCGTGGCGCTGGCACGACTACTGGATTCCGCTGGAGACGGTCATCGAGTTCAAGCGCGAATCGTATCGGCGCGCGTTGCTCGAGCTTGAGCGCTTCCTGCACGCCAAGCCGGAAACCCGTCGCCATCGGCTGTTTGGCGTGCCGCACCCGGAGATGCCGGAGTCCTACGCGGATCCATCGGGAGCGCCGTCGCTGGACGGCGCTTGAGGCAGGGGCGTTGCGCAGCGATCAGCGCGTGCAGTCGCCCAAACGCTTGGCGTTGATGCCCAATTCAAACGGCGTACCGGTGCCTTGCTTGCCCTGCAGCGTCAGGGTGACCTTGCCGACATAGCGATCGCCGCTCAGCGCAATGTCGGCGTGACCCTGCGACGTAATCACGTTGTCTTTGCAAACAAGATCGTAGGTCGCTCGATCAGCGGTGCGCTGCACGTTGGTCAACGTGCATTCCCCCGCGGGGCGCGGCAACGTCTTGATCGGATCGTCGATGTCTTTTTGCATGACGCAGGCGCTTCCGGCAGGGACCGTCTCCACCCTGCCCTCGATCGTGACGGTCATCGCCATTTCCCACAGGCCCGGCTGCATCGGCGCGGCGATGGCAAAGGGCGACAGCGTCAACAAGCCGGCGATGATGGCGATCGAGTAGGGGCGGGACATGATGTGGGTGCGCATGGATGGCCGAGTAATGATGATACCCGCCGAACGTTTGCGGGCCTACCTGTAGGCGAGGCTTCAGCCTCGCCAAGTCAATTAGGGTCAGACTCCAATTCATTGCCTGGCGTCGCCAGGCAATGAATTGGAGTCTGACCCTAATTGACTTACCCCAGCAGCACCATGTTGTCGCGGTGGATCAGTTCGGACTCGTCGACGTAGCCCAGTATCGCCTCGATTTCGCTTGACGGGTGACGCAATATCCGCGCGGTATCCTGGGCGCCGTAATTGACCAGCCCGCGGGCGATCTCGGCCCCGCCGGGTGCAAAGCAGCCCACCACTTCGCCGCGCTCGAACGTGCCTTCGACGGCGACGACGCCGATGGGCAGCAAACTTTTGCCACCACTGAGCAATGCATTCGCTGCGCCGGCGTCGAGCCGCAACTTGCCGGCAAGTTGCACATGATCGGCCAGCCACTGTTTGCGTGCCGCCAGCGAGTGCGCCGGCGCAATCAACGCGGTGCCCAACGGATGTCCGGCGGCCAATCGCGTCAGGACGTTTTCCTCGCGGCCCGACGCGATGATCGTCGACGCGCCCGACCGTGCCGCCCGCTTGGCGGCCAGAATCTTGGTGAGCATGCCGCCGCGGCCCAATGTGCTGCCGGCGCCGCCGGCCATCGCTTCCAGCGCAGGATCACCGGCACGTGCTTCATGCACGAAGCTGGCCGTGGGATTCTTGCGCGGATCCGACGTGTAGAGCCCCTGCTGGTCGGTGAGCAGAATCAGCACGTCGGCTTCGATCAGGTTGGCCACCAACGCACCCAGCGTGTCGTTGTCGCCCACGCGAATTTCGTCGGTAGTGACCGTGTCGTTTTCGTTGATGATCGGAATCACCGACAGCGCGAGCAACGTGCGCAACGTGGTGCGTGCGTTGAGATAGCGACGGCGATCCGCCAGATCCTCGTGCGTCAGCAGAATCTGCGCAGTCTGCAAGCCAAACTTCGCAAACGCGGTTTCGTACGCCTGGATCAGGCCCATCTGTCCGACCGCGGCCGCCGCTTGCAGTTCGTGGATCGCCTTGGGCCGCGTGGTCCAGCCCAGCCGCTTGATGCCTTCGGCGATGGCACCGGACGACACCAGCACCACTTCACGTCCGGCCACTTTCAGCGCGGCGATTTCCTCGGCCCAATGCGCGACGGCGGCGTGATCGAGACCACGCCCGTCGTTGGTGACAAGACTCGAACCGACCTTGACCACCAGTCGCTTCGCATTGGCAACCAGCGTTGTCATGCGTTGTCGGGTTCGGTGTCGGGGGTGTCAGCGGTCTTGCGCGGACGGCGGGCGCGTACGGGTGCCGGCTTGACGACGATCGGTTCGGCATCGGATGGTGCGTCGGGTTCGGCCGCCATCAGATAGGCGGGTCGCGCGTCGAGCCACTCCTGGATCGCGAAGGTGAGCGGACGACAGCCATCACCGCTGATCGCGGCGATCGCAAACACCGGGCCCTTCCAGCGATAGGCCTTGATGAACGCTTTCACGCGCGCGTCGCGCTCGTCTTCGGGAATCAGGTCGAGCTTGTTCAGGATCAGCCAGCGCGGCTTGTCGTACAGCGCCTCGTCGTAGCGCTTCAATTCCTTGACGATGGCGCGCGCGTCGTACACCGGATCGGAATTGCCATCGAGCGGCGCGAGATCGACGAGATGCAGCAACAAACGGGTGCGTACCAGATGACGCAGGAAGCGATGGCCCAGTCCGGCGCCATCCGCCGCACCTTCGATCAAGCCCGGAATATCCGCGACGACAAAGCTCTTCGCTTCACTGGTACGCACGACCCCGAGATTGGGTGCCAATGTAGTGAATGGGTAGTCGGCCACCTTGGGCCGCGCGGCGGAGATCGCACGGATCAGCGTGGACTTGCCCGCATTGGGCATCCCCAGCAGCCCAACGTCAGCCAGCACCTTCAGCTCGAGCTTCAGCTTGCGTTGCTCGCCTTCGTCGCCTTTGGTGAACTGCTTGGGCGCACGATTGACGCTGGATTTGAAATGCAGATTGCCCAAGCCACCTTTACCGCCCGCCGCCAGCAGGGCGCGGGCGCCATCGGCGGCCAGGTCGGCGATTTTTTCGCCGGTGTCGAAATCCTGGATCACTGTGCCCACCGGAACACGCAGGATGATGTCCTCAGAGCCCTTGCCGTACTGGTCGGCGCCGCGACCGTTTTCGCCGCGTTTGGCGCGGTGGATACGCGCATAGCGATAGTCGATCAGCGTGTTGATGTTGCGGTCGGCCAGCGCATAGATGCTGCCACCGCGACCGCCGTCACCGCCGTCGGGGCCGCCGCGCGGGATGTATTTTTCGCGGCGAAACGAGGCCGCGCCATTGCCGCCGTCGCCAGCCAGGACTTCGATGGTCGCTTCGTCGATGAATTTCACTTCGGTTTCCTTGCGTAAAGCACAAATCGTTCGGTGGCATCGCCGCGTCGCCCGCCGGTCCACACCGGAGACCATCCTGACGGCACGGGAGGATCACCGTCAAGCCGGCCATATTGCACGAGCAGCATCGGGCAGTCGTGCGGCCCTGAAAACTCTTCGCGGATCGTGTTGATCCCGCCAAAGTAGTGGAACACGGCACGTTGCGGCTCGCCCAGACCGCGGCTGGCGAGGCAACGGCCCGCCGGCAGTTGTCGTGCTACGGCCTCCACGGCCCACCGATAGCTCCGACGCGAATCGAGGTACGGCAGCCAGATCGTGCTGGCGAGACCCCACACCAGCGTGACGCCAGCGGCCCAGTTAAGAATGGTGCGGCGGTTGGACCTGCGCGCGGGACGTACCAGCATCACCCACAACACGGTGAGGCCGACCGCCGCGAGCATCGTGCCCAGATGAAACGATGGCTGGAAGCCGATCTCGGTGTCGCGAAACAGTTTGGCCACGCCGGGTGACATGCCGTTCAAGTAAGAGTCGAGCCACAGGCCCCAGAACAACAGCGCGACGAGCCCGAACGTGAGAATGCCGAACCAGTCGAGCGCGCCGGACAGCCCGCGCTTCAGCG
>JBDTTY010000078.1:0-8690 GCA_040007975.1 Betaproteobacteria bacterium
AGGGCAGAGCGCGAGCGCCCTGCCCCATTCCAATGCAGAAAGTCGCTATTACTTGGTTGCGGCTTTGTTCAGCTCTTTGGACAGGTCTTTCTGGCCGGCCTTGGTCTTCAGGTCGGCATTGGCCTTCGGCTCGCCCTTCGAGATGGCCGTGTTGGCCTTTTGCTCGGTGGCCGTGGCTGCGGTGCTGCCCGAGTTGTTCGGGTTGACCTGCATCTTGTTCACTTCCTTGATGGCCTTGTTCTTTTCAGCCGTGGTCATCTTGGGTTGCGTCTTCGATATAGCCGTGTTTTTGGCGGCTTCGGTCGCGGTCTTTTGCGTGCTGGCAGAGTTGCCCGCGCCGGCTTGCGTGGCGCTCTGGACGGCTTCCTGCTTTTCCTTCTTCGTCAGCGGGGCCGGGGTCATCGGAGCAGCCGTTTGGGCGGCGGCAACAGAGGCAAAAACACCAGCGATCAATGCAATCAGAAGCTTGTTCATGAATATTTCCTCAGTGGGTAATCAGGTTGGACAGTGTGAAAAGAATTAAAAAATTACTTTGCGGGCTTGTCAGCGGGTGCGGCTGGCGCTCCCGTAGTCTTTTTGGCCTTCTTTTTCTTGGTCTTCTTGTGGGTGCTGTTTGCCGGGGTCGCCGACGACTTTTCCGCAGTCTTGGCCGTGGGGGGGGTCGCAGGCACGGTGCCTTGCGCCAGCGTGACGGAGGCAAAAGCCGCCGCGATCAGTGCCGCTACCAATTGCTTCATTTCGATTCTTTCCTTTTGGAAGCCATAAGAACGACACTGTTTTGTCCGTGTCGAGGCCTTTAACGCCCTCGACATAAACGCGGTTGACAATGGCAGTGTCAGTCGCTCTTCCAGCTCGGGCGATATTTTACCTGAACAATCAAAGATCTAGGGGATTATCTTGCGTAGCCCGCGTCGTCTACTGGCGACAGTCGGGTTTGCGTTGCCGGCATTCCCAGCAATAAACAGGCGCAAACACTCGAAAAATCAAAAATCCATCGCCTCAGGTTGAGTTCAGGTCCGTTCGCCAAACAAGTCCCCGGCCTGGCGGCTCCACTCGCGCGCCAGCGGTACGGTAATCGGGCGCTTCGTGGCCAGCGAATATCGATCCAATGCCTGCAGCGTAGCCGTCAAGGTCGACATATCGCGGCGACCATGCGCCAGCAACCATGCCACTACGTCGGAGGTGAGCGGCACGCCGCGCTCCCGCGCATAGCCTGCCAATGCCAGCGCCTTTTCGGCATCCGCCAATTCCGCAATTTCGAAAATCAGCCCCCAGCCGAGGCGCGTACGGATGTCCTCTCGTAACGACAGGCGCGACGGCGGGGCATCGGCTGCCACCAGCAGGTGACCTCCTGTTTCGCGCAGCGCGTTGTACAGCGTAAAGAGCCGCCCCTGCGCCGCCGCGCTGGCATTCTGGACGTCGTCGATGACCACGAGAGCCGCCGGCGCAGGCGGCTCGGCCGGCACCGACTCAGCCGACATGTGGAATACCGACGGCCCGCGTGCCGCCGCGACGGTCGCGTGAAGCAAATGCGTGCGTCCACTGAATTGACCACCCCACAACAGGATGCCGGTTTCGGCGATCGTGCCGTCCGCCAGTTGCCGCAGGATGGCGACCACTTCTCCATTGCGACCGGCGACGAAATTGGCAAACGTCGGCGGTTCCGGTGCGGCCAGTTCGAAGGTCAGTTGCTGCATACCTGCTCAGGTATCCCCGCGATAGATCGGCGACACGACATACGCCGCGCGCAAGTGCCGCAAACCCACCAGCAGTGCGGCCGAGACCGGCAACGCCAACAGCACGCCGGCAAAGCCGAAGAGCTGACCGAACGCGAGCAACGCGAAAATCACCACCAGCGGATGCAAGCCGATGCGATCGCCCACGAGCCACGGCACCAGCACATAGCTCTCGAGCAGTTGGCCGATGCCATACACGGTGAGCACTGCCATAAATCCCGGCCAGCCGTTCCATTGCAGGATCGCCGCGATGATTCCCAATATCAGCCCAAGACCAAAGCCCACATAGGGGATGAACACCAGAATGCCCGTGAGGATGCCAATGGCAAACGCGCGATCAAGCCCGGCAATCGTGAGTCCGATCACGTAATACGCGGCGAGGACAAGCATCACCAAAAGTTGCCCCCGCAGAAATTCGGCAAGCACGACATCGATATCGGACGCAATCGTGCGCACCTTGGTGTTCCAATCGCGCGGCACCAGCGCATCGAGACGTTCGGCCATCATGTTCCAGTCGCGCAACATGTAGAACATCACCACCGGAATCAATGCCAGATTGACCAAAATCGATACCAGGATCAGGCCACCCTTCTTGACGCCGGAAAATACCTGCAGCGACAGGTTGCGCGCGTCTTCCATGTTTTCGGTTACCAGCGACTTCAGCGACTTCAGCGTATCGCCATCGAATGTAACGACGATGCCAAAGGTATCTTCGAACCACGGCAGTATGCGGGCCGTGGTTCTGGTCAGCACCTCCGGAAACCGCTTGATGGCCAACCCGGCTTCCGCCTGCACCAATGGGATCAGGATAAGAAACAACGCCATTATCAGCAGTCCGAAAAAGCATACGACGAGTGTTGTCGACACGGTGCGCGGCACGCGCCTGGTCTCGGCCCAATCCACGATCGGCGTACCGAGATAGGCAAGGATCGCGCCCACCAGAAACGGCGTCAGTACCGGCCCCAGGTAGTGCAATCCGAGAAATACGACCAGCGCCGCGCCAGCGATCCACACGTAATTGCGCGGCGACAAAGGCAACCGGTGTATTCCCGGCGCCGGCGCGGGGTCACCATCAGCTCGTCCGGGCACATCGTGGATGTCGGGCTGCGACGTTACCGCAAGGGCCGTGGCTGGCGCTGCCACTGCGGCGGCGGGTGAGCTGGCAGGATCGGCGTCGGGAGGACGAGGTTCGTTCATTTCCGGTAGAATTCGCGGCGATCGTTCGAAGGGCCGAGGTGCATGCAAAAGTGGCATGCGCGTGCACCAAAGGAACCGCGCCGATTGTAGAGGTTCCCGGCAATTTGCGCCGGGTTCATCATCAAGTTGCGCTCCATCTGCGCGGGACGCGCCATCTGGTCCACCCGCATTCTCGTTTCCCGTTCCGCCAATGGCGGACCACCTCGACGCCATGACCTCTGCTGCCGATCGTTCCCCGCTTTCCTACCGCGATGCCGGTGTCGATATCGATGCGGGCGACGCTCTGGTCGAGCGGATCAAGCCCTATGCCAAACGCACGATGCGCCCCGAAGTGCTGGCGGGCATCGGCGGCTTCGGCGGCCTGTTTGAAATCGGCAAGCGCTTTCGCGAACCTGTGCTGGTAGCGGGCACGGACGGCGTGGGCACCAAACTCAAATTGGCGTTTGCACTAAATCGTCACGACACGGTCGGGATCGATCTCGTCGCGATGAGCGTCAACGACATTCTGGTGCAGGGTGCCGAGCCACTCTTCTTCCTCGACTACTTCGCCTGCGGCAAACTCGACGTCGACGTCGCGGCCACCGTGATCCGCGGCATCGCGGCCGGCTGCGAGGAAGCTGGCTGCGCATTGATCGGTGGCGAAACCGCCGAAATGCCCGGCATGTATCCGCATGGCGAATACGATCTCGCAGGATTCGCGGTCGGCGTGGTCGAAAAATCCGCGATCATTGATGGGCGCAGCATTGTCGCCGGCGATGCGGTGATCGGCCTCGCCTCCAGTGGTCCGCACTCGAACGGCTTCTCGCTGATCCGCAAGATCATCGACGCCAGCGGCGCCGATTTCGACGCGCCGTTCCACGCCACCACGATTGGCGGCGCACTGCTGGCGCCGACCCGCATCTACGTCAAACCGCTGCTGACATTGCTGCACGAAGTGCCGGTCAAGGGCATGGCGCACATCACCGGCGGCGGTCTGCTCGAAAATGTGCCGCGCGTGTTGCCCAAGGGGCTGCAGGCACGTCTTGATCGCTCCTCATGGTTGCGCCCGCCCATCTTCGACTGGCTGCAACGCCATGGCGACGTCGCCGACGACGAAATGCATCGGGTGTTCAATTGCGGCATCGGCATGATCATCGTCGTGGCGCCGGCGTACGTCGACCGCACACTGCGGGTGCTGGGCGATGCGGGCGAACGCGCATCGCGCATTGGCACCGTCGTGGACCAGCCCGCGGATGAGCCTCCCACCGTCGTGTTCTGACGCAGGCACCCGCCCATGGCGTTGCCGCGCATTACCGTACTGATCTCGGGCCGAGGCTCCAACCTCGACGCACTGTTGCGTGCGATGACCGCCGACACGTTGGGCGGCGCAGTAACGATGGTGATCGCCAATCGTCCGGAAGCCGGCGGCCTCGAACTGGCGCGAGCTCAAGGCGTGGCCACTACTGTTGTCGATCATCGTGCGTACGCAACGCGCGACGCATTCGATCTGGCGCTGGCAAGTGCGGTGGACGCAAGTCAACCCGATCTGGTCGTACTGGCCGGATTCATGCGTGTGCTCACCAATACGTTTGTCCAGCTCTACACCGGACGATTGATCAACATTCACCCGTCGATTTTGCCCGCCTATCCCGGTCTGCATACGCATCGACGCGCATTGGCCGACGGCGTGAAGATTCACGGCTGCACCGTGCATTTCGTCACGCCTACCGTCGATGTGGGCCCGATCATCGCGCAAGCGGCGGTGCCGGTCTGGCAGGATGATGACGAAGCGTCCCTCGCCGCCCGGGTTCTTGAGGCCGAACACATGCTGCTACCGAGCGCGGTTCGCTGGTACTGTACGAATCGACTCGTCGTCGCGGCGGGGCACGTCCGCGTTAGGGATGCAGGACCGCCGCAACCTCGCACCGTGCTGCGCGTCCCCGGCGACTGAACGACGCCCGGCGCCTTGAATCCTGGCGATACGGCACCACCACTATTGAACGCCGCGCTGCCCACTATCGTGCTCGCCTCCTCCCTTTCCGCCGCGCCGTTGCTTGACCCCGCGATTCGTGCTGCCGCCGCGAAGGCAGGCGTACGCACGCGTCGACTGGTGCTGGTGGCGCTCGTCCTGTCACTGTTCGTGCATCTGGTGATTTCCATCTGGCCCGTGGAACTCGCCACCGCACCCGAGTCGACGCCGCTGATGGCGACCATCACCGAATTGCCACCGCCGCCGACCCCTGTGGCGACAGCCGCTGCCAAGCCACCACCCAAGCCCAGGCGATCGTCGCCGATCAACCCGCCGGCACCGCCGGTTGAAACCATCGCCGAGGCGGTAGCGCCCGATACAACCGCCGATACAACTGCAGCGGAAGCAGCGGCCAAAGAAGCGCAGGCCAAGGCCGCCGCTGACGCCGCCGTCGCCGCGGAAGCCCAGGTCACCCCGGGTGCGGCCACAGGAATCAAGGTCCTGCCGCCGCGCGTCGACTTGGCTTACAAGGTGTTCTACGGCACGCGCGGCTTCCTGATTGGCGACGCGGTCTATCGCTTTGAACACAGCAACAATCGCTATCGCATTGCGACTGTCGGCGAAGCACGCGGCCTGGCCGCGCTGGTGCTGCGCGGCCAAGGCAAGATCGAAAGCCGCGGCCTCATCACCGACCAGGGGCTGCAGCCGCTCACGTTTCGCGTCGAGCGTGGGGGCCCGGATCGTGTCGAGACCGCAACCTTCGATTGGGAAGCGGGACTGCTCACGTTGTTCGACAACAGGACCGAACCACTGGATCTGCCCACCTTCGATCCTCTCGCCTTGATGTGGCAGTACTACTTCACGCCGCCCACGACCGACAAGGTGAGTTTCACTGTGGGCACGCCGCGCCGCATCCATCGCTACACGATGACGCGTGAAGCGACGGAAACGATCGATTGGCCCCAGGGCAAGATCGCCGCGGAACGTTGGCATCGGCAAAGCGAAGACGGCAAGACCGATGCCTACGTCTGGCTCGCGCCGTCGCTGCGCCACATTCCTGTCAAGATACGCGTCTCGAACACCGATCGTGGCACGATCGAAGTCGTGCTCGACTCGATTCGCGTTGACGAAACCGCAACCGGTAATTCAACGGATGCCATGGAGATGCCGCGCGCGGCGACGGAGACTGCCACCATGCCGTCGACTTCTCCCGCCGCTGCAGCATTGGGTGACACCCAACCTGGCGCCACCTTTCCCACGATGACGGGCCAATGACGCTACGCGCCAACCAGATTGCAGTACTCGCCGCCGCCATCGAACGTGTCCGCCGTTTTGACACGCCGGCCGACAATGGCTTGCGCGCTTATTTCCGCGCCAATCCGCAGATGGGCCAACAGGATCGCGCGTTGGTCGCCGATGTCGTGTTCGCATTGTTGCGGCGGCAGCGTTCGCTGATCGAACTCGCGCAATCCTCCGAGCCGCGCAAGTTGGCGCTTGCGGTGCTGGTGCGCGAACTCGGCCGCTCGCAGCGTGATCTCGAGCCCGCAATCAGCAAGGCCGATAACGAGTGGCTGCGCGAATTCAAGGGGCGCCTGTCCACGCCGCTTGAAGGGGCGGTCGCCAACGATCTGCCCGACTGGTTGTGGGAGCAACTTGGCGCCGCGTATGGCGACGAGGTGCGCCTGGCGATGGCACGGGCGTGGTTGGCACCCGCCACGCTTGATCTGCGCATCAATCCCCTCAAGGTCACGCGTGAGGAGGCATTGGTTGCGCTCGCGGCCGATGGTTTTGCCGTCGCGCCCACGCCGTTTTCGCCACTCGGCATTCGCGTGTCGGGGCGGCCATCGATGGCGCACTACCCGTGGCTCGATGACGGTCGACTCGAAGTGCAGGACGAAGGCAGCCAGTTGATCGGCTACGCCGTGGCGCCGCGCCGCACCGACATGGTCGTCGATTTTTGCGCGGGTGCCGGCGGGAAGACGTTGTTGCTCGGCGCGCTGATGCGCTCGCGTGGTCGCCTGTACGCGTTCGACGTGGTCGCGAAGCGCTTGGCCAACCTGACGCCGCGTCTCGCGCGGTCGGGATTGTCCAATGTGCAGCCGCAGTTGCTGTCCGGCGAGCGCGACGTGAAAATCAAACGCCTCGCCGGCAAGATCGATCGCGTCCTGGTCGACGCGCCATGTACCGGCTTCGGCACGCTGCGGCGCAATCCCGACCTCAAGTGGCGGCAACCGGAATCGTCGGTGGCCGAGCTCGCCGCCAAGCAGACTGCGATCCTCGCCGCCGCCGCCACGCTCGTCAAACCGGGCGGTCGTCTGGTGTACGCAACCTGCAGTGTGCTGCCACAGGAAAATGAAGAGATCGTTGCCTCATTTTTGGCGGCGAATCCCCATTTCACGGCCGGCAACATTGCCGCCGATCTCGCGCGCGCCGAAATCGCGCTGGATACGGGACCGACGCTCAAATTGTTGCCGCACCTGCATGGCTGCGATGGTTTTTTTGCCGCCGCTCTCGAACGCGCGCGCTGATGGAGGTCAGTCACATGTTGAGTCCCATCGACTACTCGCGTTTTGAAATCGCGCTGAGTTCGCCGCAAAGTCTGGTCGAGCTGCTGATCGTGCTCGCATGCGTCGGCGTGGCGTGGTTGCTGGATCGGCGCCTCGAAGCGCGTTCGCGCGCCGCAGCGCGCAGTTCGCACCGGCGACTGCACGGCGGTGTCGCACGCGTGGTGTTTTCAATCACCGCCATCGCACTGCTGCTGGCCGCGCGCTTCGCCTATCGACGCGCCGGCGGCCAGCCCTTCTTCATCGATCTGGCGATGCCGTTGCTGATCGCACTGGCCGGCATCCGCATCATTCTTTTTGCCATGCGGCGACTATTTGCCGAGCAGGCGTGGTTGAAAACGTCCGAACGCGCCATCGGGTTTTCGATCTGGGGTCTCGTCATCCTTTATTTTGTCGGCGTGCTGCCCGAGATCGTCAACGAACTCGACGACATCGTGCTGCCGATCGGGCGCTCGTCGGTCTCGCTGCTGACAATTGCCAAAGGCTTTGTCGCGATCGTCGTCACGTTGGCCGTCGCGCTGTACCTGTCCGGCCTGGTCGAGCTACGCGTGCTTGGCGCCACCTCGCTCGACACCAACACCAAGGCCGTACTGGCCAAGTTCATTCGCGCCATCCTGCTGATCGTCGGCGTGCTGGTCGCCTTGCAGGCCATCGGCTTCGACCTGACGCTGTTGACCGTGTTCGGCGGCGCACTGGGCGTCGGCATCGGACTGGGATTGCAAAAGCTCGCCGCGAACTACATCGCCGGTTTCACGATCCTGCTCGACAAGTCGATACGTCTTGGGGATCTGATCACCGTGGACGGTCGTTACGGCATCGTGGCGCGCGTGACATCACGCTATGTCGTGGTGCGCAGTCTCGACGGCGTCGAGGCCATCGTCCCCAACGAAACGTTGGTGATCACGACCGTCCTCAATCATTCATCGACGACGCGGGATTTTCGCATCGGCATCCCGGTGCAGGTGGCCTACGACGCCGATCTCGAACGCGCGTTGGCCATCCTGCAAGATGCTGCGCGCACCGAGCCACGCGTGATGCAGGATGCCCCCAAGGCGCCAACCGCCTTTCTGGTCGGTTTTGGGGACAGCGGCATCAATCTCGAACTGGGCCTGTGGCTGCGCGACCCGGAAAATGGTCAGTTGGCGCTCAAAAGCTCGATCAATCGCCGCATTTTTGCCGAATTTCTGGCCGCTGGCATTGAAATCCCCTATCCGCGGCGCGATGTTCGTTTGATCGGCGAACCGC
>JBDTTY010000079.1:0-8682 GCA_040007975.1 Betaproteobacteria bacterium
GCCAACCCCAATCGCCGCGCAGCGTGACCAGCGCAAATGGCGTCCATGTGCCGGCAATCAACAAATAGATGGCGCCGTGATCGAGACGACGGAACAGGGCCTTGGCGCGGCCCCGCAGTGAATGATAGAGCGTGGAAAATGTGTATAGCAGGATCAGCGTTGCGCTGTAGACGCTGAAGCTCACGACTTTCCAGGGATCGCCTAGCTTCGATGCGATGACGATCAGAATCGTAGCACCCGCCACAGCCAACAAGGCCCCCGCAAAGTGTGTTGCGCTGTTGAATCGTTCACCGTAGTGAATCGTGGGTGCCTCGCGTCGATGGGGGAGGGTGCGGATGGACGACCGGACAACGTCGCAACCGGGTACCGAATTTGATCAGCCGTTACGCGCGCACAACCGCCGGTCGAACAGGAAGACAACGGCGGCGACTCTCACGTGCAGGCATGGCCCGGGCGTACGCCGGTGAGCATATATTCAAAAAGATCACGTACCGGGCGAATCTCGGCGCCAAATGGCAACGCCGCTGCCCCGCGAAAGAAGAGTCCCTTGGTGACGTCGCCGCGAAGTGCTGCCGCGAGTTGGGTGTCGATGCAAAATTGGCCGATATGGGCAATGCCGTCGCGCAACCCGCACTGTTGCAGGCAATCGAAATGCATCGTGCAGCGCAGCTTTTTGTGGGCAGCCGCTTGCAGCTTTGGCAGATGGCGCAGGTAGTTGTCGAGCCAATGCGTGCGCACGGCGCGCGCCGGCAGGCCCGCCACGCTCACGAACTCGACAATGTCCTCGGGTCTCGCGCCGGCGAGGGTGGCCTTGAACGATGGCGCTGCATCACTTTCTTCGGTCACCGCGAAAGCCGTACCCAGTTGCACGCCTGCCGCGCCCATGGCCAGCAGTTCGACCACGCGCTCATGTGAATTGATGCCACCCGCGGCAATAAGTGGAATGGCACCGTCGGCAATCCCCTGTGTGCGAAAAAACGCCAGGGTGTCGGGAATCACCCGTTCGAAGTCGAAGCGGGGATCCTGCAGGTCTTCCACATTGGCGGCACCCAGATGGCCTCCGGCATAGCGGGGGTGCTCGATGATGATCGCGTCTGGCAACCGATGCTTGCGTGCCCATTTGCGGACGACGAGCGAGATGCCCCGTGCGTCCGACAGAATCGGGATCAGCGCCACTTCGGGATGGTCGGCGGTGAGTTCGGGCAACTCAAGGGGTAATCCGGCACCCATGACGATGGCATCGGCGCCGCTTGCGCACGCCTGCCGCACGGATTCCCTGAAGGCGGTGACGGCGCGCATCACGTTCACGGCCAACAGGCCGTTGCCTGCCGCGATGACCTTTGCTGCAGCAATTTCGCGATCCAGTGCGACGAGATTGGCGCGGTCGATGGCGGCCGCATCGCGGCAGTTCCGCGTTGCCTCCATCAGGTCAGCATGGCTGCGACGCAAGTCGACGCTCGCTATGGTGCCAAGCGCGCCCAAGCGTGCAACATTGCCGGCCAGCCGGTGCGCGGAAATGCCAACGCCCATGCCCCCCTGGACGACAGGGAGCAATTTTTTGCCCTTGATATAAAGCGACGACAGTGGTGCGGCGGTAACGGCAACGGACATGGACATGGACTTTACTGAGTGACGGTAGCGTCAACTTACCGTTTGGCCGCTTAAAGGGCCTTGATATGCCTCAAGCCCTCTTGATCCGTATCAAGGAATGACAGGGCCGGCAGGCAGAGACTACGCGAAAGGCACCACCCATGGTGGCTGATGCGTGGGTTGCACACAACCTATTGTATTAAGGAGCGGGGCTCAATGCGTGCGTACGGGGCAGCTGAAACGAATGCGGGAGTGGCCGATCTGCCATCCGCCGCCATCAAGCGGGACGGTCGCCGGGTCACCTTCGATTTGGCCAAGATAGCCTCCGCAATTCGGCGAGCGGGGGCCGCGAGCGGGGAATTCGACGGAGTGCAGGCACTCGTGCTGGCACAGGAGCTCGGCGCGACGCTGGCGGCGCGACTTGCCGGTCGTGTACCCAAGGTCGAGGAATTGCAGGACGCCGTGGAACTTGCCTTGCTCGATGCGGGCTTCATCAAGACAGCGCGCGCGTACATCGTGTATCGCGAACAGCATGCCCGACTACGACACGATCGGAAGACCGTAGTCGACGTGGGTACGTCGATCAACGAATATCTGGATCGCGAAGACTGGCGCGTTAACGCCAACGCCAACCAAGGCTACTCACTCGGCGGATTGATCCTCAATGTGTCGGGCAAGGTCGTCGCCAACTACTGGCTGTCACATGTCTATGCGCCGGAAATCGGCCACGCGCATCGCGAAGGCGACGTCCATATTCATGATCTCGACATGCTGGCCGGCTACTGCGCCGGCTGGTCATTGCGCGTGTTGTTGCACGAAGGCCTGAATGGGGTACCGGGCAAGGTGGAGGCAGGGCCACCCAAGCACATGTCGAGTGCGGTCGGTCAAATCGTTAATTTTTTGGGAACATTGCAAAACGAGTGGGCGGGTGCCCAGGCGTTCAGTTCATTCGACACCTACATGGCACCCTTCGTACGCCACGACCGGATGGCCTACGCGGAAGTGCGCCAATGCATCCAGGAACTGATCTACAACCTCAATGTCCCGTCGCGGTGGGGCACGCAGACGCCATTCACCAACCTGACGTTTGACTGGGTGTGCCCGGAAGACCTGCGCGAGCAAATTCCGGTCATCGCCGGCGAAGAGATGCCCTTTCATTACGGGGATCTACAGGCGGAGATGGACATGATCAATCGCGCGTACATCGAGGTGATGACCACCGGTGACGCGAAGGGACGCGTATTCACGTTTCCGATCCCGACCTACAACATCACGCCAGAGTTCGACTGGGATCACCCGAATTGCGAACCGCTGTTCGCAATGACCGCCAAGTACGGCCTGCCGTACTTCCAGAACTTTGTGAACTCGGAATTGAAACCGAACATGATCCGGTCGATGTGCTGCCGCCTGCAACTCGACCTGCGTGAGTTGTTGAAGCGCGGCAACGGTCTTTTTGGCTCGGCCGAGCAGACAGGATCGCTCGGCGTGGTCACGCTCAACTGCGCACGACTCGGCCATCTGTATCGCGGCGACGAAGCGGCACTGCTGCACCGCGTCGACGTATTGATGGGTTATGCGCGCGACAGTCTCGAAGTCAAGCGCAAGGTGATCGGACGGTTGCTGGAACAGGGACTCTTTCCCTATACCAAACGATATCTCGGTACATTGCGCAACCACTTCTCGACGATCGGCATCAACGGCGTCAACGAGATGGTGCGTAACTTCACCGGTGACACGGATGACCTGACCACACCGGCCGGCCACGCGTTGGCGGTACGGCTGCTCGATCACATTCGTGCGCGCATCCTCGTGTTTCAGGAGGAGACGGGCCACATGTACAACCTCGAAGCCACGCCGGCGGAAGGGACCACCTACCGATTTGCCAAGGAAGATCGCAAGCGGTGGCCGGATATTTTGCAGGCTGGCACCGCAGCAATGCCGTACTACACCAATTCGTCGCAGTTGCCGGTCGGTTTCACCGACGATCCTTTCGAGGCGCTATCGCTGCAGGAGGAACTGCAAAAGAAATATACAGGTGGCACCGTGCTGCATCTCTACATGAACGAGCGGCTATCGTCGGCCGCGGCTTGCAAGATGCTGGTGCGGCGTGCGCTGACCCGGTTCGGGTTGCCGTACATCACAATCACGCCGACGTTTTCAATCTGCCCGCAGCACGGATACCTTGCCGGTGAACATGAATTTTGTCCCAGGTGCGACGATGAAAAGCGCGCAGAGAAACGTGCCGAATTGGTCGCTTGAACTGCCGTTTCCACAATTCCAGACAGGAGGCAACATGAATACGATGACCCAAACCCGAGCGACAGTTCTGCCCATAGTGTTGCGCGATGACGAACGCCAGCGCTGCGAGGTGTGGACCCGCGTGATGGGCTATCACCGGCCGGTGGCGTCGTTCAATATCGGCAAGAAAGGTGAACACGCGCAGCGACAGTTCTTTCGCGAGTCGTCATGCTCGACGTAGATCGGAACACGTTGGGCTGGCCGCAGGTGATGCAGGGCGCCGCCGTGCGCGGAGTTGACGCAGACGATTTGCGCGTGGGCGGCTTCGTGCCGTTCACCACCACGGACTACCCTGGCGCACTTGCGGCGGTCGTGTTCTGTCAGGGGTGCCCCTGGCGCTGTGGCTATTGTCACAACCCGCACCTTCTTCCGGCGCGAAGCCTGGACGAGATTGCGTGGCCGAGCGTGCTCGCGCGGCTGGCGCTGCGACGCGGGTTGCTGGACGCAGTCGTGTTTTCCGGCGGCGAACCCACGGCGCAAGCCGTACTATCCGATGCGATGCGCGCCGTGCGCGATCTGGGCTTTGCCGTGGGCCTGCACACCGGCGGAGCCTACCCGCGGCGACTCGAGCAGGTATTGCCGCTGGTGGATTGGGTGGGCTTCGACGTCAAATCGGCGGCCGGGACCTATGCCGTGGTCACGCGTGTGCGCGGGAGCGGCCACGCGGCCCGCGTGAGTCTCGACCTGCTGCAGGATGCCGGCGTACCGTTCGAAATCCGGACCACCGTGCATTGCGCGCTTACTCCGCGCGAAAGCCTGCGCCAGGTCGCGCAGGAGCTTGGCGAGCGTGGGATCACGCGCTGGGTTTTGCAGCCCTTTCGCCAGACCGGTTGCACGTCTGCGGCGCTGTCCGTCGGCGTGTCGCCGGATGCCCATATCGACGCGGCGTTGCTGGCGCAATTGCGCTGCTTTGTGCCGGACACCATCGTCCGCAACTGAAGCACGTAGTACAGTCTGCCTGCGGCAACGCGCTTTATGCGCCGTCCGCCGACCCCCAATTCTCGAGGAATCCTTCATGCCTGCCGTCACTCGCTTGCTTGCCGCGTTGTTGCTTGCTGCCGCTTGTGTGCTGCCCGTCGCGGCTGCCGACCCTGCCCCGGGTGTTGCCAAAGGGGCGGCTGATCAGGATGGTCTGCGCTCGGTGCTTCAGGAGAGCAAGGACAAGAATCGTGGCGTTGCCATTTACACGAATGGTGCGACGATCAATGCCGTGGTGGTCGCCGTCGATGATCGCTACGTGATTGCAAAAAATCAGCAGTCGAGCCGCATTGTGATCCGGGTCGATCGCATTGATGGCGTTGCCACGCAGTTTTGATTCCACCTGCGATGGACAAGCCGTATTCGGCCGCATGCGACCGCAATCGTGAGCCGATTTTGGCGGCGCTGCGCGAACACCTGAAAGGCAACATCAACGTCCTTGAGGTTGGCAGCGGCACCGGACAGCATGCCGTGTATTTTGCGGCGGCACTCCCGCACGTGCGCTGGCAGACGTCGGACCGAGCTGTCAATATTCCCGGCCTACGCGCGTGGCTCTCCGAGGCAGCACTACCCAACACGTTCGGGCCCATTGTGTTCGACGTCAATGGTGATTGGCCGGCCACGCAGTTCGATGCCGTGTTCACAGCCAATACGCTGCACATCATGGCGTGGGACGAGGTCGTACTTTTCTTTGCCGGACTGCCCGCCGTTTTGGCGCCCAATGCAATCGTCATTGCCTATGGTCCGTTCAATGAGGGCGGGCGATTCACGAGCGACAGCAATGCCGCGTTCGACGCCCAGTTGAGGGCCAGCAATCCGCAGCAGGGGATTCGTGACATCGATGCGGTGAATGCGTTGGCGCGCGGCGCCGGTCTGACTTTGGTCGACGATCGGCCGATGCCTGCCAACAACCGTTGCCTGGTATGGCGCCGAAATGAAAGCGCGCGAATATCGACATCACCATCGGTCTCGTGATGTCCGAGGCGATGCTTGGACTTGGCCGTCCTGTCAGTCGGGCGCGCGCACGCGGTCTGTTTTATAGCCTGTGCCACACGTCGCTCAAGGATCGCATGCCGTTGATCGAGCTGCGGGCAGCCGACCCGGAGTTCAATCGCTATCTTGATCGTGCCGTCCTCGAAAAGCCTTGCGATCCGGTCAACCATCTGGACATGCGATGAGTGCCTGCGGTCTCGACTTTGGCACGTCCAATTCAGGCGTCGCCGTGCCTGCGGGTGATTCCATACGTCTGATCGAACTTGAAGCGAGCTCATCATCCATTCCGAGTGCCGTATTCTTCGCGACCGAGCAGCCCCAGCCGGTGACCTATGGCCGTGAGGCGGTGCGCGATTACCTGGACGGAACGCCTGGTCGGTTGATGCGCTCGCTGAAGAGCCTTCTTGGCAGCACGTTGATCGACGAAAAGACGACCGTCGGTGACCGCAGCATTGCATTCACCGATATCCTAGCGCTCTATTTGCGGATGTTGCGAGAGCGGGCGGAGGTCAGCGGAGGCAAGGCGCTGGAATCGGTGGTACTGGGTCGACCGGTACGGTTTGTCGATGACGACCTGGAACGCGATCGGCATGCGCAGACGACACTGACCTCGTGTGCGCGCGCCGCAGGATTTTGCAACATCGAATTCCAGCTGGAGCCGGTTGCAGCAGCCTTCGACTACGAACGCACGATAGCCCGCGAGGAAGCCGTCCTGGTGATCGACGTTGGTGGTGGTACCGCCGACTTCACGGTCATCCGGCTTGGCCCTGATCGCCGATCCCGAACCGACAGGCGGCCGGACGTGCTTGCCAACGGCGGGGTGCACATTGCCGGCACGGATTTCGACTCGCGTCTCAACCTGTCGTGGGTGATGCCGTCGCTGGGGTATCGTTCGATCGGACGACGAGGCTTGATCATTCCCAGTCCGATCTATTTCGAGCTGTCGACCTGGCACGAGATCAATTTTCTCTACAGCCCGCGCACTCGGGAAACTTTGCGTGAACTGCAGGCATTCTTTATCGATCCGGCTCCGTATGCGCGTCTTTGCCGGGTGATCGACGATCGACTCGGCCACGAATTGCTGGGCCGCACGGAAGCCGCCAAGGTCGAACTATCTCAGTTTACACGCGCTGAAATCGACCTGTCGCATGTCGAAGCGCGCCTTGCCGTCACCGTAGAGCGCAGCGGGCTCCTGGACTTGCTGGCCAATTTGCTGGCACGGCTGGTGACGGTCGGCGCGACTACCGTACGGGCGGCGGGACTCACGCCCGCCACCATTTCCACGTTGTATTTCACGGGCGGGTCGAGCGGAATGACGGCATTGCGTGAGGCGTTCAGGGACGCCTATCCCGAAAGTCGAGTGGTCGTGGGCGATCTGTTCGGCAGCGTGGTCAGCGGCCTCGGCATCGAGGCGCAGCGACGGTTCGTTTAGGTAACAAGCCACGCCGGACTGCGACAATGGCGTACGTCAACGGCCCTGGAGGACCATCGCATGATCATTGTCCATCACCTCAACAATTCGCGTTCGCAGCGCATTCTCTGGTTGCTGGAAGAGCTGGGTATCGAGTACGACGTGAAGCGCTACGAGCGCGACAAGACGACGATGCTGGCACCCCCCGAGCTGTGCGCCGTGCATCCGCTGGGCAAGTCGCCGGTGATCACCGATGGCAAGACCACGGTGGCCGAGTCCGGTGCCATCGTCGAGTATCTTGTCGAACAGTACGGCAACGGGCGTCTGATTCCCAAGGCCGGCACACCCGAGCGATTACGCTATACGTACTGGCTACATTTCGCGGAAGGCAGCGGCATGCCGCCGCTGTTGATGAAGCTGATCTTCGATCGTATCGAGTCAGCCCCGATGCCATTTTTTGCCAAACCTGTTGCCAAGGCGATTGCGCGCAAGGTAAAGAAGAGTTTCATCGAGCCCAACCTGAAGGCGCAACAAGACTACATCGAGGACCAACTGGGCAAGGCACCATGGTTTGCCGGCAAGGCGTTTACCGCAGCGGATATCCAGATGAGTTTTGTGCTCGAAGCCGCCGCGGCGCGCGGGGGATTGGGCAAACGTCAGCCGCAGATGATGGATTGGCTGACGCGGATCCACGCCCGGCCTGCGTACAAGAAGGCGCTGGAGCGTGGTGGCGAATATTCGTTGTTGACCTAGCACTCAAAGGATCATTGAGCCATGAGCATTTCCAGCTTTGACGATTTACTGCGCGAGGCGCGGCAGCAGGCAGAGCCGCAGCGCCTGTTGTTTGTGTTTGCTGGCGCCGAACTACCCGCTGATAGTACGGCGGAGCAACGGTCGCGCTTCGAGGCCGGTCTGGGCGGCGCACTGGTCCCGCTGATGTGCGTGGACAAGTCGCTTGACGAATTGTCCACCTTTGCGGCGTTGACCGATGAGTCGCGTCAATTCGACCAGAAGTGGGTGATGGTGTTTGTCGCGGGCCTGACCGGTCGTGGTGGCCAACCGCCGACCAGCAAAGACGCGGAAGCGCCGCTGCAAAGTATGGTCGACTCGATCAAGGCGGGATCGATCAGTGCGTTCCTGGCCTTCGATCGCAATGGACAGCCGACGCAACTAAGCTGAGTCTACCCAGGGCAACTGCGTCAGCCGTGGCCCATCAAGTGCTTGCGCCGCTGCACTTCGAACTCGAATTCCTCGAGCTCCGGGTCCATGGCGCTGCGCGCGGACACGACGCCAATCAGCTTGTCGTCTTCGATTACGGGAAGGTGGCGAAATCCCTTCGTCGACATCAGCATCAACGCAAACCCAAAGCGCTTGTCCGGACCAATTGTATGCGGTGCCGAGGTCATCACGTC
>JBDTTY010000080.1:0-8681 GCA_040007975.1 Betaproteobacteria bacterium
GGAAAGGTCCGCGCCATCATGTCCGCCACCGCTTTGCTGAAACTCTTGGCCTCGGCCCAATCGAGCGTCGCACGAATCGGAACCACGACATGCAGGCCCTTTCCGCCCGTCGTCTTCAAGAACCCCCGCAGCGCGAATTCGTCCAGCATGGTCTTCAGCACACCCACGGCCTCGACCAGTTCCGACCACTTCACCTTCTCGTCGGGGTCGAAGTCGAAGATGAGTCGATCCGGGCGTTCGAGCCGCGGTTGTTGGGCACCCCACGGATGCAGTTCGATCACGCCCCATTGGACGAGCGCGACGCAGGATTTGGCCGAGGCAACGCTCATATAAGTTACCTGCCCGCCTCCGGTTTCGGTTTCGATCTCGATTCGCGGGACCGCCGCATGCACTGCGGGGTCCGCGTGCTTCTGATAAAAGCATTGCCCTTGCCATCCGTCCGGGCAGCGCACCAGGCTCAAGGGTCGGCCGCGAATATGCGGAAGCAGCCACGGCGCGACGTCCTCGTAGTAGTGGGCCAGATCGCGCTTGGTCAGTCCAATTTCGGGGAAGTAGACTTTGTCGGGATGCGACAGCGTGATTCCCGCGACCACGCTGGCGTTGCCGCGCGCCAACTTCTCCTTGGCCGAATTCTCGTTGGCTAACTTCACTTTCGCCGGCGTCTGCTTCGCCGATTTGGTACTTGTACGCACAGGCGCGGGGTCGGGCATCGCATCCTCTTCGGGTTCCTCACGAATCACGTCGCGTGCGGACTTGTCGAGACGCAACCCGACAAATGCAGGGTGCCGCAGCGCACCATCCCTGCTCCATTCGGTAAACGTCACTTCGGCTACCAGTTCCGGCTTGATCCAATGCGCGCCTTGCGCTTCAAAGCCGCGCGGCGGATTCACGAAAGGGGCAATCGTGCGCTTGAGGGCGCGCATCCGCTTGCCTAGCTTGTCGAGGGTGGCCTGGTCGAAGCCGGTGCCCACCTTGCCCGCGTAATGCAATTGGTCATCACGATAGACGCCGAGCAGCAACGCGCCGAAATCGGTTCGCGAACCGCGCGGATCGGTGTAGCCGCCGATTACCATTTCCTGGCGTTTGCCACATTTGATCTTCAACCAATCGCGTGTGCGGCGGCCATCGGCATAGAGCGAATCGATCCGTTTGGAAACTGCACCTTCAAGACTCAACGAACAGGATTGCCGGAAGAATTCGGCACCGGAGCCCATCACCTCGGGTCCCACGCGGACACCACCCACGCCGTCACCCACGATGTCGCGCAACCGCTGCTTGCGCTTGTGCAGCGGCACCCCGCGCAGATCCCGTCGATCAACGAATGGCAAATCGAAGGCAAAAAAAGTAAACGACGCCTTGTCCGGATCGGCAATCGCCGTCTGCAACAAAGCAAATCGCGAACGCCCGCGGCGATCGAGGACCACCACTTCGCCGTCCACCCACGCCTCTTTGACTGGCAACGCAACGAGATCACTGGCGACCGTCGCAAAGACTGCCGTCCATTCCTTGCCCGAACGCGAGAACAGACGGCAGTGGCCGCGATCGATGCGAGCAAGCATCCGATAGCCGTCGTACTTGATCTCGTGACTCCACTCGTCGCCCGTCGGCGCTGCGGTGGCCAGCGTAGCCAGTTGCGGCTGCAGATGCTGCGGCAATCGCGGTACTGGTTTGCCGATATCACTCTTGGCGCCACCCGACGTTTTGCGATCGGTGGCATGGCCGCGGATACGGGTCATCGGCGCCACGTTTGCCCTTGCCGCGTCGCCGTTTTCGATTTGCGTCAACGTCCGTTTGGACACCACGCTGTCCGGAGCGCTGTCGAGAATGCTGCGCGCGCCACGCTGCGCCGCAACGTCGTCAGCCTTGATCAGCAGCCACGCCTGATCGCCGCTCTTGCCGCCATAGCGCGCGCTTCGCGTGCGTACCAGCGACCACCCGCCTTTCAGTTTTTCGCCCGACAAATGAAAGCGCAGGTGGCCCTTCTTTATTCCGGCAAGCGGATCGCTATCGGGGATCCAGATGCCGCGATCCCATACCATCACTGTTCCAGCGCCGTATTGTTTTGAAGGAATTGTTCCTTCGAATTCCCCGTAGGCCAGTGGATGATCTTCGACGTGTATCGCGAGCCGCTTGTCGGCAGGATCAAGGCTTGGACCCTTGGGCACCGCCCAGCTCAGGAGCACGCCATCGAGTTCGAGGCGAAAGTCATAATGCAAGTGCGTCGCCGCGTGCTTCTGAATCACGAAGGTCAGTACCGCGCCGGATTTGGCGTGAGTGCCCTGCGGTTCCGGTGTGCGCTTGAAGTCCCGCTTGGCGCGATAGGTCGTAAGTGCCATGAACGGCAACGAACCCTAGGCCCGCCTGCGTTTTGCAGCGGGCTTCGCCGGCGAAGATGCCTTCCGCTTCGACGCCGGAGACTTCCTCCGCGCGATCTTCGCAACGCCACCCGAACGGCTTACAACACCCAGCACCGGCGCCTTCCTGGTCGAGGAACGGGCAGCGGCCGATACAGATGTCTTGGCGCCCCCCGCCGGCTTGCCCAGACTGCGCTTCAAAAGTTCCGACAGATCGAATATCTGCGCGGTACGCCGCTCCGCCTTGACGCTCGTATCGGGCTCCGTGATTTCCTTCAGTTGACCCAGCTTTACCTTCTTCTTGATCCGCTTCATCAGGTCATCCTGATACGTGCTGCGGAATTGTTCCGGCCTCCAGTCCTCCGTCATATCGTCGACGAGGCGCCGCGCCAGCTCCACTTCCTTCGCGCTCACACCGGCGCCTTTCAGCCCCGCCGCGGGAAGCTCGAGATCATCCATCTTTCGCAATTCGCTCTGGTAGCGCAACGTGTTCAAAATCAAGGCGCGGCCATGAACGAACACCGCAGCCAAATGCTCCTGCGTGTGAATGACCACCTGCGCGATAGCGATGCGTTTGGTAGCACGCAATGTTTCACGCAACAACGCGTAGCCCTTCACGCCCTTGCCGGAAGGTGCCAGATAGTAGGGGGTTTCAAAATATTCGAGCGACACCAATGCGGCATCGACAAAAGTCTTGATGTCGATCGTTTGCGTCGCCTTGACGTTCGCCTGCCGAAAATCTTCATCGCTCAGTACGACGAATTGATCCTTCTCGTATTCGTAGCCCTTGACGATATCGGCCCATTCCACTTCCTTCCCGGTGGTTTTGCTGTAGCGCTTGTATCCTACCGGCGAGAAATCCCGCTTGTCGAGCATCGCAAATTTGAAGGAATTGCGATCTTCCGCGGAATGGAGTTCCACCGGAACATTGACCAGACCGAAGGCGATGGCGCCTTTCCAGATGGCTCGTGACATGATTTTTACCTCGGTCGATGCGATGTTCGCTGAGTCACAACAGCGTCTACAAATCAAATGCGGCCTTCAGCGTGCGGTATGCCACGGCGCGAAAAGCTCCCGTACTCGAGAGACCTTTCGCGCCGTTGACGGTGCCGGTGCCGAGCGCGCGGCAACTTTGCTAAACAAGGACACGATAGCGCGCGGTGTCACCGCACGCTCGATGTCGACACCCGCAAACATCATTTTCCGTCGTGATCGGAATCCCCAGGGGTGAGTCTTTCCACCGCGTCGTTCACCCGCTGCCACGAGTCACGCGTGGCGTACTTCGCCTTGTCCCACGTCAGTCGCGACGTTCCTTTGGCGTTCTCCCAGTCACGCATGAGCCGCGGCTGCGCGTCATCGAACGTGCCACCGTTCAGGCGACCATAGGAATCGACGCCGTAGCGGTATGCGGGGCCGTAATCGTCAAACCGCGCTCCGCTTTCCACATAAGGACGCGTGGCATAGTTTTCGCGCCAATACGCCTCTTCCGCGGTGGGGTCGATCATTTCAGCAACACCTTTGCCAGCGAGGCCGCCAATGACAGCACCTACCAACGCGCCTGCCGCAGCTCCCACCGGCCCGGCAACAGCGCCAACCGCGGCGCCGGTGGCAAGCCCGCCCGCAGCTGCACCAAGACCCGTGCCTACCGGATGCGCACCCGGAGCGCCGGTGATTGGGTCTCGATTAAGATTTCGCTCGCTTTCAAATTTGGTCGTCTCCATGTTCTTCTCCAATGGGTATTCAATCGTTAGGAACCGAAAGTGTGATTTGCATACGGCGAAGTGCATTCTCGCCGCCTGCATGATGTGCGGCGCAACCACACGAGCCAATGGTCAGAAAAAGTTTTTTGATGTAGGACGATGACTGAAGTATCGCGCCATATTTTCAAGATCTCTACTTCACAACACTGCTGGAAGCAGGCGTGTAGAACGATGAATATGCGCTCACGACGTTTCCTTGCAAGGTGATGATCGAGGATGGCCTCTGGATATCGGTGGGCTCCCCCAATTTCGACAACCACTCGTTTCCCAGGCGACGGGATTTTTACGATCGCCGCTGTAGTTGCGCGGCGCCGGTCAGATGTAGTCAGCAACATGCGGCACCGTCCGACAAGTCGGCGCGTTCATTACCTGATTATTGGTGCACCTCAAGCGTCGCATCATTGTCTGCACACTCATTGCGGGTTCCAGCGAGTGTCCATGCCAAACTTTTCATGAAAGGAAGAGCAATGAAAACAGTGGTAGCGTCTTTCGATACATTGGCAGCCGCGTCCAAGGCGGCCACAAAACTGATGGCCGCGGGATTCATGCAAAGCGACATCAACATCGTCAGCAACAACACCGCCTTCTCTGGAGCAAGCGTCAATCCTGACGCGAGACCCGTCGACAACGATGATGGCGTAGCAACAGGCGCGTTGGCCGGTGGGGCACTGGGCGTCGCAGCCGGCGTGACCATCAGCCTGATGGGCCTGGCGATCCCGGGAATTGGACCCATCCTGGCCGCTGGCACCCTGGCGACCGCGTTGGCGGGGGCCGGTGCGGGTGCGGTCGCAGGTGGCTTGATCGGTGCTCTCACGGATATCGGTGTACCCGACGATGACGCGCATTTTTACGCCGAGTCCGTCCGTCGAGGTGGCGCGGTTGTCACGGTTCGAACCGACGAATCACGGACAACGCTGGCCGAGTCGATTCTTGAAGCCGAAGGTGCAATCGATATTGATGAACGGGTGGAACGATGGCGCCGCGACGGCTGGAAGGGTTTCGACTCCGACGCTTCTCCGTACTCCTACGATGACCTTGAGCGGGAGCGCGCGCGTTATCGGACACCGCAGGTGCCGAGGCAAGGCATGTAGTACGAGAAGACACGTGGCCCCGTTCCGGGGCCGCGTGTTGTATCCGCCACAAATTGCAGTGCCATGGCTGTGTGGCGATTTGAAAGTAGCTGAGCCGAATGCCCAAGCGCGCGACTACAGTCGCAGTGGATCGTCTGCGGTTGCAGTAAATCGTCGTCTGCCCGTCCAGACGAATGCGCCAAGGTGGAAATCGCCACAATTTTGGGTCGAATAGCGGGTCGATCACATGCTCGAGGGTGATCGCCGTCAACCGAAGCTCGTTCGGAGCGCGCCTGTTCCGGTAGAGCGCCCCACGCCCACCACCCAGCATAGACAAAATTGCGCCAGCGGCAACGTGGCAGTCCAGATATGCACCAATGGACACTATCCGGGCTGTAGGACAAAACCCGATTTTGCCAATGAAATTTGGCGTGGCGCCCACCCCTTTTCATGACCCCCGTGGTGTACACTTTTCCGCGTTTTCGACTTCTTTCTAGTGTTGCTGCCACCTACCGCTCCGGAGCTCCCATGGGCAATGGCCCGCACGTGATGGTCGTGGATGACGAAGCGGTCCATCGCGAAACGCTGTCCGTCATGCTTATGAATGCGGGCGTCAAGGTCACCGCGTGTGAAAACGCGTTGGATGCACTTGCGGTCCTTCGCGGCGACGCCGTCGTCGACCTTATACTGTCGGATGTGCTCATGCCCGGCATGGACGGCATCGAGTTTTCACGCCAGGCCCGCCAACTGCGGCCGGGGACGCCGCTGGTGTTGGTCACCGGTCGGGACAGCGCCATGGACGCTGTGGTAACGCAGGGCAACATTGCGCTATTGAAGCCCTACACGGCCGATACACTTAACGGTGTGTTGCATGAACATCTGGGTATAAAGATTTAAGGTCCCTTTTTACGCCAATTGAGGAGGAACACGCCGTGTTGGAAACTTCAGTTCTGTCGCGGCAGACTTGGAATCCGACCGAATTCAACCGCGTGCTCGGCACGGTGCCGGCCGGCGCATATGTGTGCGACGACCAGGGGCTCATTACCTACTTCAACCCTCGGGCCGCCGAGATTTGGGGACGCGAACCGCTGTTGAACGATCCACGGGACCGCTATTGCGGCTCGTTTCGAATTTACACGCGGACCGGGGCGCCGCTCGACCACCAGGAATGCTGGATGGCGCGCGCACTGCGGGAGAATCGGCCCTTCAACGGGTTCGAACTCACGATCGAACAACCTTGCGGCAAACGCATAGCCGCCCTTGCGCATGCCAATCCGGTCCATGACGAGAATGGCGAACTGCTGGGCGCCGTGAACGTCCTGGTGGACATCACCAATCAAAAACGCAGCGAAGCGACCAAGGACGAATTTCTTGCCTTGTTGGGGCACGAATTGCGCAATCCATTGGGGCCTGTGCGCAACGCCGTCCATATTCTCAAATCCAAGGGCACCGAGGACCCGCAGTCGACATGGGCACTGGAATTGATCGAACGTCAGCTGGCCGAATTGGTGGCACTGATCGATTCGGTAGCGGAAGTCTCGCGCCTGTCGCGCGGCAAGATTTCCGTTCAGTGCCTGCGATTCAATGTGGAGCAAATGCTTGCCGACGCGGCCGAGGCCGTGCTTCCTTCGTTGGCGCGCAAGGATCAGTCGCTGCAATACGCAGCCACGACCTCCGGCATCACGGCGGATGCGGACCGTGCGATCTTGCTACGTGCCGTGGAGGCGACGCTGCACGCTGCGAGCAAGCAGGCGTGCACAGGCGCGCAAATCACGATGGCGACATTTGATACGGCGCAAACGTGGGGGGTGAGCATCCATTGGGGGGGGCTTGCGGAGGCGTCCCTGCACGCATCGCCTGACGCCTTGGCCGCTCCTTCGCGTGAGTACGCACCAGGATCACATGTCGCCGGACCTGACGTTTCAGTCAACTTGGCGCTCGCGCGCGGGCTGGTGGAGGCGCACGGTGGCTCGTTGCAATTGATCACAACAGTACCGGGTTATCGTATCGAGATCCCATGTGCGCCTTTGCTTGACGCGAACGACTGATCGCGTTTTCTCTATCTTGCTGAATTGGCTAATTACTTGGCGAACTCAATTTGGCCAGCAACCCCTCCAGAACCTTTGGCTCCAAAGGTTTGACCAAGTGATGGTCGAAACCGGCGTCGGCGGCGCGACGACGAGATTCTTGTTGGTCCCAGCCGGTTAATGCTGCGAGCACGGTATTTTTAAGTTCAGGTTGCTGGCGTAATCTGCGGGCCGCTTCGTAACCATCCATCACTGGCATGCCGATATCCAGAAAAATCATGTCGGGTCGATGTGTGGCGGCCAATTCCAAAGCATCTGTTCCATTGTGAGCAATCCAAACCTCGTGACCCAGCAAACGCAATAGCATGGCGAGACTTATTGCCGCGTCCTGATTGTCGTCAACCACCAGAAGCCGATGGCCCAGCGCGGCCTGCCGTTGGTCGCCATTTTTGGTTTTGACAATTTGCGACTCGTCCGGCGGCAACAGCGGCAGCCTGCAAACAAACTCACTCCCCTTACCCAAGCCATTGCTGTAAGCATCAACCGTTCCGTGGTGCATTTCGACCAGCTTCTTCACCAGCGTCAACCCGACGCCCAACCCGCCTTGGGCATTGGTGGAAGCATGATCTGCCTGTACGAATAACTCAAAAACACGAGGAAGCATATATCCGCAGCGATTCCGATCCCGCGGTCTTTCACCGACAAAACCACCTGCGCTCCCTCTCGCCGGGCCGTCAACCAAATTTGACCGTGTGTCTCGCTGTACTTGGCCGAGTTCACCAGCAGATTTCCAAGGGCCTGGGCCAATCGCACGGGATCAGCATCGAGGAGCAGCGATTCGGCCGGAACGGAGATGTCGAGTGTATGTTTCTGAGTTTCGATCAGTGGCTGTGCTATTTCGATCGCTCGGGCGACAATCGTGGCCAGTTCCACGGGCTCTCGTCGCAGGTCGATTTTGCCTTGCGTTACACGGGAAACGTCCAGCAAATCATCCACCAGCCGGACTAGATGGTGGACTTGCCGCTCCATCATCTCTCGCGTCTGCTGGACCATATGCGCGTCGGCTCGTGGCATCTTAAGAATCTGCAGCGAATTGCGAATCGGCGCCAATGGGTTGCGTAATTCGTGCGCCAGCGTCGCGAGAAACTCGTCCTTGCGCCGGTCTGACTCCCGCAGCGCATCCTCCATGCGCTTCATCTCGCTGATGTCCGTATTCGTCCCGAACCAGTACAGGATGCGATCGCCACTGTCCCGAAGCGGATTGACCCTGGTGAGGAACGGTCGGAACTGACCATCAGCGCCCTTGAGCGGGAACACCATGTCGAAAGGAACGCCGCTGGTGATGGACTCGTTCCACCGCTCCAGCACCGAGGGCAGTTGCTCGGGGTCGTGGAAACTGTGCCAACCGCTGCCTTCCATCTGCTCCGGCGTCGTCCCGGTGTACTCATACCAGCGGCGGTTGTACCAGAA
>JBDTTY010000081.1:0-8593 GCA_040007975.1 Betaproteobacteria bacterium
ACGGCGGTACGATGGGTGGTGGTGGTCATTGCGGGTCAGGTTCGTTGCGGGAAGCGAACAGGCGCATTGGCATGCGCCCAGGGCCGGAGCGAATTACACCACACTAGGATGCGTCCGGCCGGTCGCGCGCAACCAGCGTCAGATAATCGTCCAGCGACCCCCCAGCCACCGGCTTGACCAGCACGCGCACGATGTTGCTGCGCACTCCCATCGGAATGGCTTCCCGCCGCCGCACCTCTTGGTAGCCCTGCGCCGCCAAGAATCGCTCCGCGCGGTCATTGCCTGCCACGACACCACGGCGCAGCCAGTGTGCGCCACCGGTGCTCATCCACGTTTCAAGTTGGCGCAGCATTGTGGCTGCCACACCGGTGCCATTCAGTGCCGTGGCGGGTCACAGATCGTCCATTGCCCATTGCGCTGCGGCCCGCGCGTGGATCGCGGTGGTATCGAATAGCGGCACAGCAGCATCCCGATCGCCGATCAGCAGCGAAATCTCGGTACAGCCCAGAATCACTGTTTGCGCACCCCGCGCCACCAGCCGTGCGATGACTTCGCGAAACGCGTCGCGCGACCGCTCGCTGATCACACCTTGCACCAGCTCGTCATAAATAATCCGATGCACAGTGTCACGGTCCTGCGCCTCGGGGATCAGCACCGTGATGCCATGATCGCGTTCCAGCCGTTCGCGATAGAACGCCTGCTCCATCGTAAATCGCGTGCCCAGCAGGCCGACGGTACGCCACCCTGCCTGCTTGACAGCGTCGGCGGTCGGATCGGCAATGTGCAGCAACGGAATTGCAGTGGCCGCCTCGATTGCCGGTGCCACCTTGTGCATCGTATTCGTGCACAGCACCAGGACCTGCGCCCCGGCACGCTCCAGCACGCGAGCGGCATCCGCCATGATCACGCCTGCCGCATCCCATTGCCCCGCGACCTGCAGTAGGTCGATATCGTGAAAATCGACGCTGAACAAAATAACCTTGGCCGAATGCAAGCCACCAAGACGCTGCTTCACCGTCTCGTTGATATGCCGATAGTAGGGAACCGTCGATTCCCAGCTCATGCCGCCGATGAGTCCTATGGTTTTCAGCATGCTGCCTCTTGCGTGTCGTCGCTCGCCGCCGTTGGCGCAATGGCGGAATCTGCCAATGCGAGATCATAGGCCGCGATCAGCGTTCCCAACAGATTTTCGTGATAGCTCACCACCGCCTGCGACACGGCGATCAGCTGGATGCGGGTCTCGATATTGCGCAGGTCGGACAGATCGAGTGGGGTCTCCAGCGCCTGTGACTTGAACGTGTTGTCGAGATACAGCCGCCGACTTTCCTCGTGCACGCTTTGCAGATGATAGGCGCGCGTAAACACGCTCAACTGCTCCGCCGACAGCAACCGCAGCGACTGCGACAGCCGCGCCACATCCCACGCTGTGCTGGTCGGCGCCGCGAGACTCACCGCCGTTTCCGATGGCACCGGCGGCGACACATCGACCACGGCGCCCGCAGCGTCATGCACGCGATGCCACAAGCGCTCGTAGTGCTGGTATTCGTCGCGCATCACAGCAAGGAGGTCCGTCATGCTGGCCCGCGACTTCAACAGGCGCTGCCGATTGTCCAGGAGCTCGCGCCGCAGCGCACTCAACGTTTGCGCCAACAGCCGCGCGTTCTCGCGACGCACTCGCCATTTCTGCACCAGCAGCGGCAACAGCACGCCCAACACGACGATGGAGAGGTAGACCAAGTACTGCAGGACCGAATCAATCGGGCCTAAGGCAAGATTGGGACGCATCGCGATTGTTCAGGAAATATTCTCGACCAAGGGCACCCGATTGCCCGGCGCTGCAATCGGCGTCAAGTTCCGCAATGGACGTTTTCTAATCATGTTGAATTCTGGAGTGCCTGCGCCAATACGCGTACTACATGCACCGCATCGCGCGCACCGCTCGCCCGCGTGCCGTCCGCGATCTGATGTCGGCAACTCGTACCGTCAGCGACGATCAAAGTGTCGGCTGCCGCACCACGAACCGCGGGCAACAGCGACAGCTCGGCCATCTGCATCGAGATGTCGAAGTGCGAAGCCTCATAGCCGAAACTTCCGGCCATGCCGCAACAACTCGACTCGATCAGGTCGACCTTGAGGCCCGGGATGAGGCGCAGCACCGTGAGCGCAGGAGCCACCGCGTCGAATGCCTTCTGGTGACAATGCCCATGCAATAGCGCATGCCGCTCCGGAAGCGGCACGAGCGGTAAATGCAGCCGCCCCGCGACATGCTCGCGCGCCAGAAACTCCTCGATCAGCAGCGCGCGTGTCGATAGTTCATCGGCCCCAAGACCCAATCCCATCACCAGAAACTCGTCGCGCAGCGATAGCAGACACGCTGGTTCCAGACCGACTATGGTCGCGCCGCGTGCCACCGCTGGTGCCAATGCGGCCAGCATGCGCCGGGCTTCATACTTCGCTTCATCGACGCGTCCCGCGGCAAGAAATGTGCGCCCACAGCACAGGGGACGTCCCGGTTCGGCATCATCGGCGCGCGCCCGCGCAATTTCGACCGAATACCCGGCCGCGCGCAGGACGGCGAGCGCCGCATACGCATTCTCGGGTTCGAAATACTCGGTGAATGTGTCGACGAACAGCACGACATCGGCGGAGCCGGATGCGCTCGCCGACGCCGTGCGCGAAAATGTGTCGCGACGCCACCGCGGTAGCGAACGGCGCGCCGACAGTCCGGTCCATCGTTGGGCGAGCTTGGCAATCCCCGGCACCGTGTCGCGCAGATTGGCCAGCCACGGCAACCGCGCCGCCCATGGCGCCCATCGCGGCAACCATGCAATTGCACGATCCTTCCACGGCATGGCGTGCGTCTGCTGCCACTGATGCTGGAATTCGATCTTCATCTTCGCCATGTCCACCCCAGTGGGGCAATCGCGGCGACAACCCTTGCAACTCACACACAGATCGAGTGCCGCACGCACCGGTTCGGAGGCGAAGTCCGGGCCCAGTTGTCCCGACAGCGCCAGGCGCAAGGTGTTGGCTCGCCCGCGGGTGAGGTGCTCCTCGTCGCGCGTAACGCGATAGCTCGGGCACATCGTGCCAGCATCAAACTTCCGGCAGTGGCCATTGTTGTTGCACATCTCGATGGCCTTGCCGAAGCCTCCGGCAGGATCCCCGCCGGTCCCCGGTGCGGTGACCACCTCGGTGACCGGATCGTTGAGCACGTTCCACGCCGACCAGTCGAGTGCGGTGGCGATGGGAATCGTGCGGTACGTCGGGGGAAAGCGGAACAACGCGCGGTCATCCATCCGCGTGGGACGCACGATCTTGCCGGGATTCATGAGGCCGGTGGGATCAAACAGCGCCTTGATATCCTCGAATGCGCGCGTGAGCCGTGGACCAAACTGCCAGCCGACCCACTCGCTACGGACCAGTCCGTCGCCGTGCTCACCGGAGAACGCACCTTTGTACTCGCGAACCATGGCGCTCGCTTCTTCCGCGATCGCGCGCATCTTGATGGCGCCGTCGCGGCGCATGTCGAGAATTGGCCGCACGTGCAGTGTGCCCACCGACGCATGCGCATACCACGTGCCGCGCGTGCCGTGCTTATGGAAAACCTGTGTCAATCGATCGACGTATTCGGCCAGATGTTCCAGCGGCACTGCGCAGTCCTCGATGAAGGAAACGGGTTTGCCGTCGCCACGCATGCTCATCATGATGTTGAGGCCGGCCTTGCGTACATCCCACAGCGCCTTCTGCGGCACCGCGTCGACCATGCGCACGACGCATCCTGGTAGCGACAGGTCGCTCATCAACGTGACGAGGTCCTCGAGTTGGCCCCGCGGACCAGCGGCCGACTCGCCGACAAACTCGACCAGCAGGATCGCGTCGGGCGTGCCGATCAAGGCCGCATCGATTACCGGGCGAAATGCCGGATTGGCGCGCGCGAGGTCGATCATCGTGCGATCGACCAATTCGACGGCCGAGGGCTTCAGCGCCACGATGTGCTGCGCACATTCCATCGCCCGGTGCAGCGTGGGGAAATTGACCACACCCAACACGCGATGCCTGGGCAATGGCGCCACTTGCAGCGTCAGCTCACGCGTCCATGCCAGCGTCCCTTCGCTGCCCACCAGCAGGTGGGCGAAGTTGACGCTGCCGTCCGGCGTATACGGCCGCTCGCTCATCGGATGAAACACGTCGATGTTGTAGCCACCGACACGGCGCAGCACCGACGGCACCTTGGTTGAAATTTCGGCGCGTTCGCGTTCGCCGATGGCGCGCAAACCGTCGAGCAGCGCGCGCACCGTCGCCGGCGCACCCTGCATGTCGCACTCGGGACCAAAGCGCGCGGTGGCACCATTTGCCAACAGCGCATCGATCGCCACCACGTTGTGAACCATATTGCCGTACGCGATGGAGCGCGAGCCGCACGAGTTGTTGCCGGCCATGCCGCCCAGCGTGCACTGCGCGGCAGTGCTGACGTCAACCGGAAACCAGACGCCGTGCGGCTTCAACCACGCGTTGAGCGTATCGAGGACGAGGCCCGGCTCGACTCGCACCGTTAGCGCGGCAGCGTCATAGTCCAACACGCGATTGAGATATTTGCTGTGATCGATGACCAGCGCCGCGCCGACGGTCTGGCCGCACTGCGACGTCCCCGCACCCCGCGGCAGCATCGGAACTGACACTTCGCGACACACGTCGAACGCGGCGCGTACGTCGGCGTCGGTCTTCGGCACCATCACACCCACTGGCTCGACCTGATAAATCGAAGCGTCGGTGGCATAGCGTCCGCGCGACGCGCGATCAAACATGACCTCCCCGGCCACTGCCGTGCGCAACCGCCGCATCAGGTCGTGGTCGAGCGATGGCGCAGTTGCGGTAATGTTGGACATCGAGGATGCGCCTGTCACGACAACATGTTGGGAACGTCACATCGGTAATTCGGCACCGACGATGCCGCTATGATAACGTTTGAATCTCGAAAATCAGCAGCGGGACGCCAGCGGCGCACCCGCTGCGGCGGAGGACACCATGTTCAAGCTCGACTCCCATCCTTCCGGGCGGCACTTCCTGCAAATCCCCGGCCCCACCAACGTGCCGGATCGCGTGCTACGGGCGATGGATCAGCCCACTATCGACCATCGCGGGCCAGACTTCGCGCGCTTGACGCTCGAAGTTCTGGCGGGCCTGAAAGAGATCTACCAGACGACGGGGCCGGTAATTATCTATCCGGCGTCGGGCACCGGCGCATGGGAGGCCGCGCTGGTCAATACACTGTCTCCCGGTGACCGGGTGCTTATGTTCGAAACTGGCCAATTCGCTACACTTTGGCGCGCCATCGCCGAAAAACTCGGCCTCATCGTCGATTTCATGCCCGGCGACTGGCGCAGCGGCATTGATCCAGCAATGGTCGAGGCGAAACTCGCTGACGACAAGGGGCACACGTACAAGGCGGTTCTGGCCGTCCACAATGAAACGTCGACCGGCGTGACATCGCACATCGCGGCAATACGGCAGGCTATTGATCGCGCCAACCACCCTGCACTGTTCATGGTTGACACCGTGTCGGCTCTTGGCTCGCTCGACTATCGTCACACCGAGTGGGGCGTCGATGTCAGTGTCGCCAGTTCGCAAAAAGGCTTGATGTTGCCGCCGGGTCTCGGGTTCCACGCGATCAGCGACAAGGCCATTGCCGCCAGCAAGCAGGCAAAGTTGCCACGCGCCTATTGGCGCTGGGACGAGATGCTTACGATGAACCGGCAGGGATACTTTCCGTCCACGCCTGCCACCAATCTGTTGTATGGACTGCATGAGTCAATTGCGATGCTGCGCGAGGAAGGATTGCCGGCAGTGTTTGCGCGGCACCAGCGCCACGCCGAAGCTACCCGTCGCGCCGTACGCGCATGGGGACTCGAGGTGCTGTGTCGCAATCCGGACGAGTACAGCGGCGTCCTCACTGCCGTAATGATGCCGGAGGGCCATGACGCCGACGCATTCCGCCGCGAGGTGCTCGAACGCTTCGATATGTCGCTGGGGATGGGCCTTGGCAAGTTGGCGGGACGCGTGTTCCGCATCGGGCATCTGGGGTACTTCAACGATTTGATGCTGTGCGGAACGCTTTGCGGCGTGGAAATGGGTCTGGCACTGCGCAACGTGCCCCATCACGCCCACGGCGTCGGCGCCGCACTGGCATACTTGCAGGAAAGCGGCAACGAGACCGCGACGACGACGCAACGACACGCTGCGTAGTCCCGAAATTGTAACGTCCCTGAAGGAGGAGCATTCAAGTGAACATTCGACCCTCAATCCTGCGCCAGCTCGCATCCGCAATCGCCTGCAGCGCCCTGCTCGGCATCGGCGCGCCCGCATTTGCGCAAACCGAAATCAAACTCGGCCATGTCGGCGAACCCGGCTCGTTGTTTCAGAAAAGCGCAGATGAATTTGCAACGCGTGCCAACGCCAAGTTGGCCGGCAAGGCCAAGGTCGTGGTGTTCGGGTCGAGCCAGCTCGGTGGCGATTCCGAGATGATTCAGAAGCTGAAACTCGGCACGCTTGATATGGCGCTGCCGTCGACGGTGATGAGTTCGCAGGTGGATCTTTTCGGCATCTTCGAAATGCCCTACATCGTCAAGGATCGCCAGCACATGGCCAGGATCGAGCGCGAGCTCTTCTGGACCAAGCTGGCGCCCGAGGCCGAGAAAAAAGGTCTCAAGGTACTTGCCGTGTGGGAAAACGGCGTGCGTCACGTTACCAACAACAAGCGGCCGATCAAGGTGCCCGCCGACCTGGCAGGCGTCAAGTTGCGCGTGCCCGAGGGCAAGTGGCGCGTGAAGATGTTCCAGGCCTATGGCGCCAATCCCAGTCCGATGAAGTTTTCCGAGCTCTTCACCGCGCTGCAGACCGGCGTGATGGACGGCCAGGAAAATCCGTTCACGCAAATCTATTCGGCCAAGCTGCAGGAAGTGCAGAAGTACCTGTCGCTGACGGGTCACGTGTACACCCCGGCCTACCTCACGGTCGGCAAGACAAAGTGGGAATCGTTGCCACCGGATGTACGCAAGATCCTCGAGGATACGGCCAAGGAAACGCAGGTGTATGTCTACGACACGGCCGCGAAAGATGACGCTGACCTCCTCGGCAAATTGAAGCAGTCCGGCATGCAGGTCAATGATGTCGACAAAGACGCGTTCATCACCGCCAGCAAGCCGATCTATGAGGAGTTCGGCAAGGAAGTGTCCGGCGCCAAGGATGTGATCGATCGCGCCGTCGCGCTGGGGAAATAAGCGAGTGACCACAGCTGCGCGCGGCGCTGCCGCCGAGGCGCCGATCACGGCGAAATTGCGGCGCTTCCGCGCGCACTACGGTCGCATGCTGGAGTGGGTGGTTGGCGCGCTGATGGTTATCCTGTTCATCGAGGTGACCGCAGGGGTGGTGTTTCGCGCTGTCGGCCACTCGCTGACGTGGTACGACGAAGTTGCGTCCGTGCTGTTGGCGTGGCTCACGTTTTATGGTTCCGCGCTGGCATCCGTCAAACGCGCGCACATCGCGTGTCCGGAGGTCGTCGACGCGCTGCCGTGGGGCGCATGGCGCGCCGTCAGCATTCTGGCGCAGTTGATCGTGATCGCGTTCTTCGTGCTGCTCGCGGCGGTGGGCGTCTACATCATGCCCGTGCTCGCTTCCGACTCGCTGGTCAGCTTGTCGTGGGTGTCGCTGAACTTTGTGCAGTCGGTGATTCCGATTTCGGCCACGCTGATCGTGGTCGCCGAGGTCACCCACCTGCTCGATCTTGTCGTGGCATCGGCGCCGCCGACAGCGGGCAGCGCCATGGCATTGGCCGATGGTCTGCACTGAGCCGGGACACTAGCGATGTCCATCATGCTGGGGCTGTTCGCCGCCGTCCTGGGGCTGGTGCTGATCAACGTGCCGATCGCCGTCTCGCTCGGCGTCGTCGCCGTGATCGCGATGGTCCTGACGCACGGATTCTCCATCCTCCCCAATCTCGCAATCGTGACCTACAACGGCGCCACCAGCTTCCCCTTGCTGGCCATTCCGCTGTTCATCCTTGCCGGCGCCATCATGAACGCGTCGGGTATTTCGCAACGTCTGATCGCGTTCGCTTCGTCGCTGTTTGGCTGGATTCGCGGTGGCCTGGCACACGTATCGATCGGCGCATCCCTGTTCTTTGCCGAAATTTCCGGCTCTGCGGTGGCCGACGTTGCCGCACTGGGTTCGATCCTCATTCCCGGCATGAAAGCCAAAGGGTATCCGGCGCCCTTTGCGGCGGCCGTGATGTCGTCGGCCGCGACACTCGCCGTGATCATTCCGCCGTCGATCCCGATGATTCTGTATGCGGTGATGGCAGAGACGTCAGTGGTGCAGCTCTTTGTGGCGGGCATCATCCCCGGACTGATCGGCGGCTTCGGACTGATGGGCATGGCCTACGCATTGGCTCGCCGCTACAACCTGCCGCGCGAAGAAGCATTTGCGTGGTCGCGCGTGCGCAAGACGGCGCGCGAAGCGCTTTGGGCCTTTCTGTTGCCCATCATCATCCTTGGCGGCATCTTTGGCGGCGTGGTCACCGCCACCGAAGGTGCAG
>JBDTTY010000082.1:0-8527 GCA_040007975.1 Betaproteobacteria bacterium
TACAGCCGCAAGCATGGGCGTGCGGTGGCGATGGGCTATGCGCGTAGCGCACCCGAGGGGCCGCCGCTGACCGACGACGCGATGCTGGCGGCGCGCTATGCGGTCGACATCGCAGGGGTGACGTTTGCGGTGACCCCGCACTTGCAGTTACGCTGACGTCTTTACGCAACCGTCGTGCGCGCCAGCCGCGTACCGACATCCTCATGCCCAATCGTCTTGCTGCCACGCCGCCCCGCCGCGGGCGCCTTCCCATCAAAGCAGTGACCGCGACCGGTCAGGTGCAAAGCCTGACGCGCGGTCTGTCCCTGCTTGAAGCACTGGCCAAGGCCGAAAGCGGGCTGTCGCTGACCGATCTTGCGCGCGAGGTGACGTTGCCACCGTCGACCGCGCATCGGCTGCTCGCCACTCTGGAAAAAATGGGCTATGTCTATCAGGGTGGCGAACTTGGACGATGGTATGTGGGCTTGCACGCGTTCACCGTCGGATCGAGCTTTCTCGCCAATCGTGATTTCGTTGCGCAAAGCCATCCGTATCTGCGTCGCTTGATGGAGCAGTCCGGCGAAACGGCCAATCTCGGCATTCTGGATGGTACCGAAGCCGTATTCA
Source organism: Betaproteobacteria bacterium (assembly GCA_040007975.1). Lineage (GTDB taxonomy): Bacteria > Pseudomonadota > Gammaproteobacteria > Burkholderiales > Casimicrobiaceae > VBCG01. The sequence goes on from JBDTTY010000082.1 coordinate 607, forward strand.
TCGATCAGGTGCAATGCCGAGAGACGATGCGCACGATCGTCAAGCTCGGCAGCCGCGTCCCCTTGCACGCATCGGGCGTGGGCAAGGCCATTTTCGCCGCGCTACCCGACGAACAGATCGACGCGATCATGAAGGTGCGCGGTCTGCCTCGTATCACGGCCAACACGATTACGTCACCGGAGACGATGTGGGCCAGCATTCGCGTGATCCGGCAGCGCGGCTATTCGTTCGACGACGAGGAGCATCTTCCCGGCACGCGATGTGTCGCTTCGCCGATCTACGATGAACACGCCGAGACGCTTGGCGCGCTCTCGCTGGCCGGACCATCGTCGCGACTGCCGGACGAACGCATCAAGCAATTGGGGCCGCTCGTCGCGCACGGCGCGGAGGAGTTGACGCGCCGGCTGGGCGGACGTTGGCCGCATGGCCGCTGAAAACACGCCGTTGATTCTTGTGCCAGGCGCGTTGCCGATGGCGGCGTTGCAACGAATCCATCGGGGCGGTGCAACTCTGGTGATGGATCCATCAGCCGATGGCGACATTGCACGCAGTGCCGACATCGTCCGCCGTGCGGCTGCAGGCGATGCACCGGTCTATGGGGTCAACACCGGCTTCGGCAAACTCGCCAGCACGCGCATTGCCGCCGGCGATCTCGCCACGCTGCAGCGCAATCTCATTCGTTCGCATGCGGTGGGGATCGGCGCGCCACTGGACCCCCGCGTCGTGCGTCTTGTGCTCGCCATGAAGGCGGCCAGCCTCGCACGCGGCCATTCCGGGGTACGGCCGGTGATCATTGACACGCTGTTGGCGGTGTACAACGCCGGCATCGTGCCGTGGATTCCCGCGCAAGGCTCGGTGGGAGCATCGGGCGATCTTGCGCCGTTGGCCCACATGACACTCGCGTTGTGTGGTGAAGGCGAAGTCGTCGGCGCTGACAGGAGAATGTCGGCGCTGCCGGTCCTGCACGCGGCCGGCATCGCGCCGCTCGTGCTCGAGGCCAAGGAAGGTCTGGCGCTGATCAACGGTACGCAGGTGTCGACCGCCTTGGCGCTGGACGCGTTGTTGCGGTTCGAGACGGTGTTCGCATCGGCATTGGCAATCGGCGCCATGACGGTCGACGCGGCACGCGGCAGCGATGCGCCATTCGACGCGCGCATACATGCACTGCGCGGACAACCGGGACAAATCGCCACCGCGTCGGCCTATCGCGCACTGCTCGCCGGCAGTGCCATCCGCAATTCGCATCGGGTCGACGACGACCGCGTGCAGGATCCGTATTCGCTGCGCTGTCAGCCGCAGGTGATGGGCGCATGTCTCGATCAGCTGCATTACGCGGCCGGCGTACTGCTGCGCGAAGCCAATGCAGTGACGGACAATCCGCTGGTTTTTGCCGAGCATGGGTCCGATGGCGGCGAAGTCCTGTCCGGCGGCAATTTTCATGCGGAGCCGGTCGCACTTGCAGCCGATGCAATGGCCCTGGCCATTGCCGAGGTCGGTGCGATTGCCGAGAGGCGCATCGCGATGCTGATCGACAGCAGCGTATCGCGACTGCCGTCATTCCTGTGTGCAGACCCGGGGCTCAATTCAGGTTTCATGATCGCGCATGTCACGGCGGCAGCATTGGCGTCGGAAAACAAGTCACTCGCGCATCCGGCCAGCGTGGACAGTCTGCCTACGTCGGCCAATCAGGAGGACCACGTGTCGATGGCCACTTTCGCCGCGCGGCGGTTGGGCGCCATGATCGACAACACGACGCACATTCTGGGCATCGAGATGCTGGTCGCAGCGCAAGGCATCGAATTCTTGCGTCCGCTCACGACGTCGCCGCTTCTGGAGGCCGCGCACGCGCTGGTGCGCAGGCGGTCCCCGCCGGTGCCGGTCGATCGCTATCTTGCCCCTGATATCGAGGCTGCCGCCGCGTTGGTTGGCGATGGCACGCTGGCGGCGCTGGTCCTGCGCCTTCCCGGCGCACCGCCGCTGTTCCTAGACGCCGCAGACTGACCGCGGCGGGCGCGACGACTGCGCTACCTGCCCGCCATCCGTGCCGCGCGACGCGCGAGATCACGTTGTGCGCCGGGGCACCACCGCGCGAGCAGGTCATCGGCCGCGGCGGAATCGTTGCAGGTCAGCACCATGTCGCAGCCTGCGGCCAGGGCCGCATCTGCCCGCGCTACGATATCCCCTGCCGTATGCGCGCCGGCCATCCCGAGATCGTCGGAGAAAATGATGCCGTCGAAGCCCAATCGCTGCCGCAGAATATCCTGCAACCAGATCGACGAAAAGCCGGCGGGAAGCGCATCCACCGCTGGATAGATCACGTGGGCAGGCATCACGGCTTCGAGCCCCTGTGCCGCCAGCACGCCAAAGGGAATGAGGTCGTCCGCGGCGATGGCATCCAGCGTGCGTTCGTCGATCGGCACTTCGTGGTGCGAGTCGGCAGCCACGAAGCCGTGCCCGGGAAAATGCTTCCCCACCGCGGCACAACCGCCACGATTGAGTCCCCGGCGCAGAGCGGCCGCGAGGTGCGCCACCGCGTTGGGATTGCCATGCAACGCGCGGTCGCCGATCACGGTGCTGCCACCAAAGTCGAGATCGAGTACCGGCGTGAAACTGAAATCGACGCCGACATTGCGCAATTCGGATGCCAGCACGTATCCGAGGCGCTCGGCCTCCGTGGAGGCTGCCGCGACATCCTGATCCCACCAAGTGCCCAATGTACGCATTGCCGGAATCGCCGTGAAGCCCGCGCGAAAGCGTTGCACGCGTCCACCTTCGTGATCCACGGCAATCAATAGCGATGGAGTGCGCAACGCGGCGATGGATGCGGTAAGCGCCGTCAACTGCTGTACGTCGCTGAAGTTGCGCGAAAACAGAATCACGCCCCCCGTCAGCGGATGCAGCAGACGCTGCCGGTCGGCTGCATCCAGCGTCAGTCCCGTGACATCGAGCATCACCGGACCGAGCGGCATGGCAATGGCCGTCATGATCGCCCCGCCGCTTCGCGCAGGAGCGCCTTCATTTGCCGCACCGCTTCGCGCATGCCGACAAAGACCGCGCGTGAAACGATGGCATGACCGATATGCAATTCGCGTACACCGGGCAAGGCCGCCACCGGCTGGACGTTGAAATAGTTGAGGGCATGCCCTGCATTGAAGCGCATCGACAGGGCGCGAATCGCCTCTCCTGCCACCTTGATGCGGTCCAATTCCGTCACGACTGCCGCGCTTTCGGGATCGCGGCCTTTGACGTGAAATGCATGCGCATAGGGGCCGGTGTGCACTTCACACACCTTGGCGCCGATCCGATGCGCAGCCTCGATCTGGCGCAGGTCGGCGTCGATGAATACCGAGGTGACGATCCCTGCATCGGCCAGGCGTGCCACTGCGACCTTCAGTGTTGGTTCGTCAGCCGCCACGGCGAGCCCACCCTCCGTGGTGATTTCGTGCCGGCCTTCCGGCACCAGCATGGCCATCTCCGGCTTCAGGCGGCATGCAATGTCGAGCATCTCGGCCGTGGCCGCCATTTCCAGATTGAGCTTGATATGCACCAGCTCGCGCAGGCGGCGCACATCCTCGTCCTGAATGTGGCGTCGGTCTTCGCGCAGATGTACGGTGATGCCATCCGCCCCGCCCAAATGGGCTTCGGCCGCTGCCCATACCGGGTCCGGTTCGTACGTGCGCCGCGCTTCCCGCAAGGTGGCGACGTGGTCGATGTTGACGCCAAGTTCGATCAAGAGTCCTGTCCTTCTTCGTCGATAGTCTGCAAATCACGGACGACCCGGCGACTGAAGATATGCCGGGCATCAAGATAATGATCCAGAACTTCGCGCATGAGTCGTTTTGCCTCAGCAGCGCTATCCGGATCCGAAAAATCCTCGGTGGCCAATGCGATCAACGTCGCGCCGCGCACGAGCCGCAAGCGTGGATCCGGTTCGCGCGCCTCGTAACGGGTGGCAAGGCGCGGGCCGCGCTCGGGAGCGTAATGGTACAGGCCCGCCGCATCGATCGCGGTGCCGGATTCCACATCCCGGGCCAGCGGCAGCGCGTAGCCCAGTTCGGCCAACAATCGCAACTCGAAGCGCCGCAGCAACGCCGCTTGTGCTGCGGGTGCCGTTGCACTCGCGAGGCTGCGCAAGGTCTGGGCGTACGCGGTGAACAGTTGCGCATGGGCATCCTCGCGCGGCAGCAGTTTCAGCAACAATTCGTTGACGTAGAACCCGCACAGCAGCGACGAGCCTCGCGGCAGCGGCATGCCGCCGCGCCATTCGGCCTTGACCAGTGTCTTCATCTCGCCGGCACCGGCCCACGACAGTGTCAGCAGTTGAAAAGCCTGGAGCAGGCCGCGCAATTCGGAACGCGGTCGCTTCGCCCCGCGGGCCACCATCGGGACGCGACCATGGCGTTCGGTGAACGCCTCGACGATCAGGCTGGTTTCGCGATACGGATACGCGTGCAGCACAAATGCCGGCTCGTCATCGTGCCGCTGCGCCAGCGCCCGCGTGGCCATCGTGTACGCGACTCAGTATCCGAAGTGAGCCAGCGATGCGTCGGTGTCGGCCCAGCCGCGCTTCACCTTGACCCACACTTCAAGAAAGACCTTGCCGTCGAAAAGCTGCTCCATATCCTTGCGCGCAGCTGTGGCGATTTCTTTCATCCGGGCGCCACCGGTACCCAGCACGATGGCGCGTTGACTCGTGTGGTCGACATAGACAGTGGCCCGGATCCGGCGCATCGCGCCATCGAGCTCGAAGCTGTCGATGCCCACGGTCGTGGCATAGGGAATTTCCTCGCCCAATAAACGGAATATCTTTTCGCGAATGAGTTCGGCGGCAAGAAAGCGTTCGTCGCGATCGGTCAAATCATCGACCGGATACAGCGGTGACGACACCGGTAAATGCGCATCGATCTCGGCCTGCAGTTCGGCCAGCTGGTTCCCCTTCTCCGCCGAAATCGGCACAATCGCGATAAAGGTGCGCATCGCGGCGATCTCCGCCATTCGCGGTAGCAAGGCCCCCTTGTCGGCAAGGAGATCGACCTTGTTGACGGCCGCGATGACCGGCAACCCGGCAGGAAGCAATGCCGCCACTTCGCGGTCCGCACCAACAATTCGCGTGGCGTCCAGCACGAGCACCGCCACGTCGATTCCGGCCAGACTCTCCCGCACCGTGCGGTTCAAGCGATCATTGAGTCGCGACCGATGCTTGGTCTGGAATCCCGGCGTGTCGACGAAGATGCATTGCGCTGACGGGCCGGTTGCAATGCCGATAATCCGGTGGCGCGTCGTCTGCGGCTTTTTCGACGTGATGCTGATCTTCTGGCCGACGAGTGCGTTGAGCAACGTGGACTTGCCCACGCTCGGCCGCCCGACGATGGCCGCGTGACCGCAGCGGAAGCCGTCGTCACCGCCGGGTTTAATCACCATGCTGCTCTGCCATCATCACCGTCTCCGCCGCCGCTTGTGCTGCCACCTGCTCCGCCACGCGGCGTGAATTGCCCGTGCCGGTGGTGACGACGCCAAGGGCGGCAATGCGACACTCGACGTTGAACTGCTGAATATGCGCTTCGCCGGTGGTGTCCATGACCACATATTCTGGCACCGGCATCCGCCGCGCCTGCAACCACTCCTGCAGTCGCGTTTTGGGATCCTTGCCGAGCACGGCCGGGTCCGCCTTCGCCAGCAGTTCACCGTAGGCACGCACGACGACGCCACGTGCCGCTTCGAAGCCCCCGTCGAGCATGACCGCACCAAACACGGCCTCCAAGGCGTCAGCGAGGATCGAAGGCCGACGCGCACCACCGCTTTTGATCTCCCCTTCGCCAAGTTCGATCACATGGCCGATCGCGAGATTTTGCGCCACGCGCGCCAAAGTCTCCTGCTTGACCAATGCAGCCCGCAATCGCGAGAGGTCGCCTTCGGGCAAGGCCGGGAAGCGCTCGTAGAGCGCCAGACCCACAACACAATTGAGCACCGCGTCGCCGATGAACTCGAGACGCTCGTTGTGGACGGCAGCGAAACTGCGATGGGTCAGTGCCTGCCGCAGCAATGCAGGCTGTCGAAACGTGTACTGCAGTTGCAGGCTGAAATCCGCGGACATCCGGCGGACTAGCGTGAGGCCGAGGCGTCGAACTCGAGCAGGATACTTACGTTCTTGATTAGCGGCAGCCTCTGTTCCCAACTTACGGCCGCGGTGATCGTATTGCCTTCTTTGGTGACGATGACGTCCTTGGCCGTCACCGCATCGGCGTAATCGGCATTGAGACGCCGCTCCATCGCCTTGCGGATGGACACCGTGGAAAGATCATTGGAATCGGCCAGTGCGCCCTCCAAAGCCTTCTGGATCGTGAAATATTCGATGTACGAGGGCGCGACCCGGAACGCCAGCATCGCCACCACCAGCACCACTGCCGCAACAAACAAGAAGCCGATCATCGACAGCCCGCGCTGTCGGATGGGAATATTCATGGTCCAGTCCTTCCCTGTGTTCAACGAATGCTGCTTCCGACCCGTTTGAACGCGAGATTCGAAATATCGTCCCAATTGAACCAGATGAAAAAGGCCTTGCCACGGATGTGATCGTCCGGCACGAATCCCCAGTACCGGCTGTCATCGCTGTTGTCGCGATTGTCACCCATCATGAAATAGTGGCCAGCCGGAACCTTGCACGTAAAGCCGCGCTCATTGTAGTCGCAATTGTCGCGCCCCGGAAACGGTCGCACGTTCTGCGTGTAGACCGGCGCGGCCTGGGGATTGACGCCCACCGTGTAGGAATGCGTGCCGTCACCGGTACGGGCGGTCTCGATTGACCGCTGCAGCGTCTCGAAGCGCAGGTTTTCGAGGTAGCTGTAGGTGCCGTCACCGGTGTCGGGCAGCGGTACCCCGTTGACGGTGAGCTTCTTGTCGCGGTAGGTCACGACGTCGCCGCCCACGCCGACCACCCGTTTGATGAAATCCTGTGTCGGATTGACGGGATACCTGAACACGACCACGTCACCGCGTTGCGGATCGGACAGCGGTACGATCTTGGTTTCGACGATCGGCAGTCGCAATCCGTAAATGAATTTATTGACCAGGATGAAGTCGCCCACCTCGAGCGTGGGCCGCATCGACGACGATGGAATCTTGAATGGCTCGGCCACGAACGACCGCAGCATGAATACGATCAACAGCACCGGAAAGAAGCTGGCCGCGTACTCGACCCACGCCGGATCACGTGCGTCGGGTGCGCGACGCCGTGCGAAGTAGAGTCTATCGATGATCCACAACGCACCGGTGGCGAGGGTCAGCAGAAACAGGATCAGGGCGAAATTCATGGGTCGGTCAAAAGTGTTCTATAGGCAGCGGCGGGCGGATTGTGCCACGGTCGCACCAACGCTCGGCGACCGTTTGATACCACAGGGCGTCGTTTCGTCTACTTTTCGCCCACCTGAAGGATGGCGAGGAAGGCCTCCTGCGGAATTTCGACACTGCCGACGGCCTTCATGCGTTTCTTGCCGGCCTTCTGCTTCTCCAACAGCTTGCGCTTGCGGGAGATGTCACCGCCGTAGCATTTGGCCAGCACGTTCTTGCGCATGGCCTTGATGGATTCACGCGCAATGATGTTGGCACCGATCGATGCCTGCACCGCCACGTCGAACATCTGCCGCGGGATCAGCGAGCGCATCTTCGACGCCACCTCGCGTCCGCGGTAGATGGACACCGAGCGGTGCACCATCACCGACAAGGCGTCGACACGCTCGCCGTTGATCAGGATGTCGAGTTTCACCACGTCGGCCGCCCGGAATTCCTTGAACTCGTAGTCGAGCGACGCGTAACCGCGGGAGACGGATTTCAACCGATCGAAGAAATCCATCACGACCTCGGCCATCGGCAGTTCGTAGGTGAGCATCACCTGGCGACCGAGATACTGCATGTTTTTTTGGAC
>JBDTTY010000083.1:0-8498 GCA_040007975.1 Betaproteobacteria bacterium
AAACAGTGTTGAATTCGCAAAGACCTCAACCTTCACCCGGTTGCCGAGATATTTCTCTGCGAGCTCTTTGAACCTGAGAGCGCCCACACCCTTTGGCGTATTTTCCGAGTTGACGTGGCTGTACTTGATTATGATCGGCTCCTGCGCGTGCACCGCAGGCATCGTGGCGGACATAAGGGCAAATACTGACGCAATTAAGGCAACGCGCATTTGATTACTCCTTCGCATATCGAAATCGAAGTTTGCCCGACAGCAGAAACGACTACCGCCCGGGCGCCATAAGTAAAGAATTTACGGTACAGGTGACACCGTAAATATAGATTTTAGAAATGCGAAACGTTAAAGCCATTTCGCCGTCGTGACTGGGGCGTACGATTTTAACGCCGCAAGCAACGCTTGCAGGTCGGACTCCACGATGATCAAGCTTCTGTGTCGTGGCGGAACGAAATCTTGAACAATCATCGTGTCGAAGAACGCCATCATGCCGTCGTAATTTCCACTTGTGTAAGAACGGAATATTGCCGTCCTTGGTCGACCAGTCCTCGCGGCACGACCCCATGCGTCGCACTACCGGCGCACTGCCGGCTTTCATCACGGCATTTGCGAGTACCTTCATTGGTGAATTGTTTGCGCCAGTTGCATGTCGATCCATTGAGGACTCCGGGAGCTCAAACGCTTCAAGCTTTAAGGATTCGGATGCGAAAATTCATTGACATGGCACGTTTATTTCGAAATTATTATTGCGTTCTCGAATGGGCAATGTAGGTCGCCCGACCGACCCTGTCTACATCGTGCAGGAGATGTATAGAATTCACGCCATGAATTAGAGTGCCGGTTCAATGTCGAAATCTCGCCGGCGCAAGGGTCTGCTCGATTAGCCGCCGAGGTAGGCCTCGCGTACGCGGGGATGGTGGCGCAACTCGTCGGTGGTGCCTTCGAGCACAACCTGTCCGTTTTCAAGCACGTAGCCACGCGTCGCTACCGACAGCGCAACCCCCGCATTCTGCTCAACCAGAAGGATTGTCACGCCCAATTTGTTGATCGAGACGATGCGTTCGAAGAGTTGCTCTATTACGATCGGCGCCAGGCCCAGCGAGGGTTCGTCGAGTAGCAACACCTTTGGTCGACCCATCAATGCACGGCCGACTGCAAGCATCTGCTGTTCGCCTCCGGACATCGACCACGCTGCTTGCGTGCTGCGATCCTTCAGACGCGGAAACAGATCATAAACGCGCTCGAGGTCGTCGGCGACACTGTCGCCTCGGCGCCGCCACGGCGTTGCCCCGACTTCCAGGTTTTCACGTACGGTCAAGCCGGGAAAGACCCGTCGGCCCTCTGGGCAATGCGCAATGCCCGAGCGCACGATGTCCTCCGGATTGTCATCAACGATGGCTTTGCCACGAAACCGAATGGTGCCTGCGGTCGGTCGCAGCAAACCGGAGATCGTGCGTAGACAGGTGGACTTGCCACTACCGTTTGCGCCAACCAAGGTCACGATCTCGCCTTCACGGACTTGAAACGAAACGCCACGCAGCGCAGCCACGGGTCCGTATTGGACGTCGACGCCTTCCACCTCAAGCACGGGAATCCTTCGTCACCGTTTGGCCCAGATAGGCCTCGATGACCGCCGGGTTCTGCCGGATCTCATCCTTGCTCCCTTCGGCGAGCTTCTTGCCAAAGTCGAGAACGCTGATGCGATCGCTCACGCCCATGACCAGCCTCATGTTGTGCTCGACGAGAACGATCGTCGTACCGCGTGCACGGATCGCCCGTATCAAGGCCATCAGTTCAGTGGATTCCTGGACGTTCATGCCCGCTGCAGGCTCATCGAGCAGCAGGACGCGCGGCTGGGTGGCGATCGCGCGGGCGATCTCGAGCAAGCGCCGCTGTGCGTAGGCCAGGCTCTCCGCAGGACGATCCGCGTGTTCGCTCAATCCGACGAAAACCAGGGCCTCGCGCGCCGCAAGCTTGATCGCTCGTTCCTCGCGGCGACTCGCCGGTGTTCCCAAGAAGGACTGCAAGGTGTTGATCGAAGAGCGGCAGGCTTGGCCCACCATCACGTTTTCAAGCACCGACAGGCTTGGATAGATCCGGATATTTTGGAAGTTGCGGGAAAGCCCGAGATGCGTGATCTGGAACGGACGCAGGCCCAGCAACTCGCGGTCAAGCAATTTTACCGACCCTGCCTGCGGGATGTACGCGCCAGTCAGGACATTCAAGAAGCAGGTTTTGCCCGCGCCGTTCGGACCGATCACCGCGTGTACCGTGCCTTCGCGCACATCGATGTTGACGTCGTCGAGGGCAATCAGTCCACCGAAACGCTGCGTCACACCCTTGATCGAGAGGATCATTTCCCCTGTCCGTGTTGCCTCCGCCGCGCTCGCTGATGAAGCGGAGGCCGCAGGCGAGGCTTCAACCGTCGCGGTAGATACGTGCGCCGGCGCGGTCGTCGGCGCGGAGCGGCGCCTGAGCCGTCTTGGCAGGCCGACGAGGCCTCCGGGCAGCACGGCGATGATCGCGATTACACCCAGACCGTAGAGCACCAGATACCACTCCCGCAGGAAGCGCAACAGTTCAGGCAATGCGGTAAGCGTGATCGTGCCGACGACTGCGCCAACTGCGGAACCAGTGCCTCCGATGATCAGCATCGTGTAGTACTGGATTGACTGCCCAGTTGAAAAACCGTCCGGACTGACGTAGCCGATATAGGTGACGTAAAGCGCTCCCGCGATGCCCGCATAGATCGCAGAAAGCGCCAGCGCAATCGACTTGATGCGTGTGGTATTCACGCCTGCGACCTCGGCCGCGATTTCGGTATCCCTCAACGCTAGCATTGACCTCCCGAGTTGCGTTGAACGCACGCGAACCGCCAACCACAAACCGAACGCCGCCCACGCGAGCAGGAAGTAGTAGTGCTGCAATTGGCCTTGCAGCGCAAAGCCGAACAGGCTGACACCCGGAATTCCCCGCAAGCCGGACGTGCCACCGGTCACGGGTTCCCAATGGATCAGCACGAGTTGCACGATCTCGCTGAACCCGATCGTCGCCATCGCAAGGTAGAACGCGCGCAAACGCAGAGTTGGTACACCCAACACCACGCTGCACAGCCCGGTGGCCATTGCGGCCAAAGGCATTGCGAGCCAGAACGACAGCCCCTTGAGCATCAGAACTGCTGTGGTGTACGCGCCGATCCCGTAGAACGCAGCTTGAGCAAAATTAATTTGTCCACAGTAGCCAGTGATGTAGTTCAGGCCAACAACGACGATCAGACCGATCAAGCCGAAATTGACTAGCTGCAGCACGTAGCTGTCACCTAGGAAGTGCGGCAGAACCACAACCGCAATGGCCCCCAGCGCCAATGCAAAAAGTCGCCAACGTGACTGTTGAACCGGGCTGCGTTCGCGCGGACTGACCGTGGCCACCACTGGAGACCCGTTCACGCGATCTCGCTCACGCGCTGTAAGCCCTGACCCAAGACGCTGATCGGCCGATGGGTCTGGTCGCCATTGTCATACCCGCTCACTGATCTTCTCGCCAAACAATCCACGCGGCATCACGAACAGCATGGTGATCATGATGATGAACGCGTAGGCATCGCGATAGGTCGAGGAAATATAGCCGGCAGCAAGTGTTTCGACGACGCCGAGCAGGAGCCCCGCAATCACCGCACCCTGAAGGCTGCCAAATCCGCCAATGACGCTGACGACATATGCCTTGAGGCCGAGCGAGCCACCCATGCTCGGTTCGGCCAGGAACATGGGGGCCACCAACAATCCTCCTGCACCTGCAAAGACCGCGGCCAGAGCAAATGCACCGGCGATCGTATAGCGCACGCGCACCCCAACCAGACGCGCCATCTCCATGTCCTGCGCCGTGGCCTGCATCATGCGCCCGTAGGTGGTGCGATTGAAAAACCACCATTGACCGAGAAGCATAACTGCAGTCACTGCGAAGACGAAGAGGACGTGCAGGCTGACCGTGACACCGCCGAACTGCCACTGCGCCGACCCGAACGGAGACGGCACGGCCTGCGGTAGAGGGCCCCAGATGATGAGCGCAAGGTTCTCGAGCACGATCCCCATCGCGATCGTGGTGAGGATCAGCACGTAGTATGGCTTGCCCCGCACAGGGTAGTAGGCCACCAGCATGAAGACGACACCGATCACCGCCATGGCGGCCAATGTCACCGGATAGGCCAACCACATGGGCAGACCTGCCTGCACGATCGTCGACAAGCCCAGGAAAGCGCCAACCATCAACAGCTGCCCCTGGCCGAAGTTTACGATTCGCACCGCGTTGAAGATTTGCAGCAAGCCAAGTGCGACGAGGGCATAGATCGCCCCCATCGCCAGACCGTTGATCACCAATTGAAGCAGTTGCATGGAGCGCGTCCTCTTCGCAGATTCGACGAAGGCGGTCGATCAGAAACCGCGTTCCTTGATCGTCTCGACCAATTGCGGGCTCTTACCCTTGTTGCGGTAGACACCCAGAGTGTGCGCCAGGTCCCCATAGGAATCAGCCTTATAAGTGATCAGAAGGCCCTTGAAATCCTTGGTCTTCGCGAGCTCGTCGCGCACTGCCTTCCGATCACAACCGACTTTTTCGATCGCTGCTTTCACCATGTATGTGGCGTCACGATAGGCGACCGCGAAATTGTCCGGCGGAACGCGATACTTATCAGTTACGCGCTTGACGAAATCCTGCGCAACCGGGTCTTGCGATACCTGTGGAATCATGCCGCCGATGGCCAGCGCGCCATCGGCCTCTTCGGCTGTGAGGTTGTTCAATGCAGGAGTGGAAACGACACTCGAGTTGCCGACGACAGGAATGTCGATGCCGAGCTGCTTGCGTTGCTTGAGCACCAACGTGACATCGCCCGGCCGCCCCCAGACAAGGATGACGTCGGCACCCGCCTTCTTGATATTGGTGAGCTGGGCGCTCATGTCCTTGTCACTGGCGCCGTAGGACTCGAGCGCGACCAACTTCACGCCCAGGGACTCGAAGGTCTTCTGCATTTCCTTCGACGCCCCCAATCCGTAGTCGTCCGATACGGCAATGATGGCCGGCTTCTTCATCTTCATCGTCTCGACGACATAGCGCGGAACAAGATCGGCCAACTGACCGTCATGCACATGCATGCGGAAGAACCATGGGATACCAAGATGGGCGAGTTGCGCGTTGGTGCCGGTGAACATGAAAGGGACGCCATCGCGCTTGACCACTTCAGCCTGCGTGAAGATGTGCGGGCTGATCATTGAAGAAAACACGACCACCGGGTCTCCGCCCATTAGCCGGTTGAGCGAGTTCAATGCCGTCGTCGCCGACGCGGTGGCGTCCTCGACCGACAACTTAAGCTTCTTGCCCCCGATGCCGCCCGCCGCATTGATCTGATCGATGGCATCTTCGACGCCGTTGCGCGCCTGGACCCCCAGCAGCGCAATGCCAGAGGTCAGCGGTACCGTGAGTGCGAGCGGAATGGGATTCGGGCAATTCGCAACACCTTGCGCCCACAGATGCATTGGAGCCACGAGAACCCCAGCTGCAATACCGATTCCAACGATTTTCTTCATGGTTTGGCCCAGGTTATCGACGCGTACTCCACGCCCAGATTGGTGCGGACGACGGATCTTACTCAGCCGCCCGGCCTTCAAACAGAATACGCGCAACCTCAAACATGCCGAGCCCTCCTGATCCACTGTGCGAAGGTTCATTGCCATGGCATGTTCATCCGAAATTTCGATTGCATTCCCGTGCGGTCAATGTAGGTCGCCCGATCGACCCTGTCCACGACGGGCGGGCATATGGATACAATTCACGCCATGAATAAGGGCCCCGGCTCAATGTCGTAAACTAATTGTAGCTGCGCAATTTCCAGTCTGACGACGGGCATCGCTCTTTGCGCCGCGTTGTGCCAGCCATGCGGCGAAGAACGACAGAATCGAGGATTGAGGAGCAAACAGTATGTCGGTACGAGTGGATAGGCCGGAGCGCCTGGTCATTGCCAGCGGGTGCAATGCGACGCGTCCGGAAGAAATCTGCAGAACGCCTTCCAAACAGAGGGCCGTCGCCACCGATCTCGGCAATGCGCTGTTGCCGCTCCGGAAATTCAACACCGAGCTCATCATCACCCACGGGAACGGGATAGCGGTCGACAAAGATCGCTCCTTGGCGCTGATGGCAAACGCCCTCCACGTCAACGACCCCTGATTTGCAACGTGGCGACGCGATCCAACCAAGTCATTTCGGTTGTCCTGCTTGGCAGTGCGGCGGACAGGATTCTGCACGCCAATACGCATGGCAGCGTCCTTGCGGTGTTTCGCCGCAGTTTTTACGTCAGGTTCGGTGACGAAGTCTTATGCGTCGGGCCGCCAGGCCTCGATCGCGGCCCGCTAAACGTGTTGTGCACGATCCCAGGTCAGTTGGTATGGCCCGACGAGGGCGTCGTGCCGGATGTTCGAGTCCTGCGAACAGAATCGATGCTACGTGTGGGCAACAACCTTCACTTCGACTTTGGCAATGCGCGGACGTGGTCTGCGCCGGTCGCGAATGCCATATCGCGATCCACTCTGTTGGCGGGCGTCGCGTCACTTGCTATCGCGACGACGCACCGATGTCCCGGCGGATTGGGCATGCTGCTGGCGACGCTGCCGCGTCCTTTCGTGGAACCGCAAGTGGGAACGGAAATCGATCCGTTGATGCGGGCGGCTATGCCCACGATCATCGCAGTGCGTCGCTGGCTGCAATCGGCACTTGCGGGTTCCGACGAGTCAGCACCCGCGGTGGACGCGCTGGTCGGCCTGGGGCCAGGGCTCACGCCTTCGGGTGACGACTTCCTGTGCGGCATGATGGTGGCATTACACTACTTGGGCCATCCAATGATCGCGCAGCGGCTTGCGATGCAAACGTTACCGATCGCTGCCCACGGCACCAACCTCATCAGCGCCGCCTACCTTCGATATGCGTCCGCCGGACAGGCGTCGGGCGTCCTTTTTGACGCGCTGGAGAGCCTCGTCGGCGGCGGCGACGCACGCCTTCCGCAGCGCTTGGACGCCGTGCATGCAGTCGGCCACACGTCCGGCTGGGACAGTCTCGCCGGCGCGGCAACCGCATGTACGGAAATCGCTGTGGCAGCCATGGCAGATGTACGACCTTAATCTGTAGTTCTGGTGCGTATGTTGTTAGGCAGGCGATCCACGGAGAACTTTCTGCGGCCTATCGAGCCGGACTCCCGCAACGCATGAGCCTGCTTTAAGGCCTGCCCGCGCTAGAGTCCGCAATTCGCCAATTCTATGCGCCACGAATGGGTTGCTGTTGAGCGGTGGATTGATCGCGGCGCCGGGCAGGCCAAACGCGGTATCAATACCCTCTTGCAGCAGCACATGCACGGCAGCTTCGGCTGCTCTCATCTTTGCCATTTACGTTCTCCGGATGAAGGTTGATCACTTATAAGATGGTGACGAATCTTTGTGGCCAGAATTGTCGTCGTCCAGGCTCATGCCACCGTCGCGCGCGACGTCGGCGCGGTCGAGGCTCCGGGTCCTGGTGCAAGTCTGTTCTGGAGCGAACCGATGCCCTCGATGGTGACGACGACCGTCGAACCGTCCTTGATCGATCCGACACCGACGGAAGTGCCGCAGGCAATCACATCGCCGGGCAAGAGGGACATGTCGTGCGATAGTCTACTCACCTGCTCGGCGGGCGAAAAAATCATGTCGGAAAGCGGATAGTTCTGGCGCTCGACGCCGTCCACGGTGGTGACTACGCGCGCCAGCGACCAATTGAAGTCCGACGTGATGACCGGGCCGATGCAGCCAAAGGTGTCGCAACCTTTCGAACGGCACCATTGCGCGAAATCGGCGTTTTCATTCAGCAGGTCGCCTGCGGTGACGTCGTTCACGCAGGTGTAGCCGAAGATTGCGTTGGCCGCGTCGCTCACCGACAGTTCGCGGCAATGTTTTCCGATGACGATGCCAAGCTCACCCTCGAACGCGATGCGGCCCTTGTAGGCCGCCGGTCGCCGGATCATGTCACCCGGGCCTGCAACCGAACTCGCGGGCTTGAGCAGAAACAGCGGATGAGTAGGTGGTTGCTTGCCGAGCTTGGTACCAAGCTCGCGAAAGTTGTTCCACAGCGCCACGATTTTCGACGGCTCGCACGGCGCCAGCAAGGTGAAACTTCCTGACGCAAGCGTTGTGCCTCTGCGCTTCGGTTTGTCAAAGACATTGCCATCGTACTCATTGATTTGCCCGTCGTTGAGCACGCCGAATCCCACCCGGCCATCGTCCGTCCTAAAACGCACCCATTGCGTCATGATCGCGACTCGGCCGTTACCTTGTCGAGCGCCCATGCAATCGCCGTTTTATCGATTGCCATTGTTGTCCATTTGGATGATTTCATTCGGTTTCGAACGCGGTCAGCTCACGATCGCCGGCACGCCGTGCGTGTCAGTACGGGATACGCTAGTTTGCGCCAACCGTTGCTCGGCGATCGTCTGCGCG
>JBDTTY010000084.1:0-8466 GCA_040007975.1 Betaproteobacteria bacterium
TCGCGAGGCCGACGCCGATGATGAACGACGCGTCGATCAGGCCGAGCAGCAGGAAGACCTTGGCTTGCAGCTGCGGCATCAGTTCGGGCTGCCGGGCGGCACCTTCGAGGAAGCGCGAACACATGATGCCGACGCCGATACACGCGCCGAGCGCGCCCAAGCCGATGATGAGACCGATCCCGACTGCCGTGTAGGCCTGGATCATCGCCAGCATTTGTACCTTATCCATGATGCTTTCCTTTCGATTGCGGGTGTCGTGTTGATAACTGGAAACTGAAGTGAGAACTGACTGGAGTCTTGCGTAAGCGATTGCGGAAATCTGGAGCGATTGAGATGAATGCGGTGTCAGTGGTGCTCTTCGGCCATCGCGAGATAGACGATCGTGAGCATCATGAAAATGTAGGCCTGCAGCAGCACGATCAGGATGTGGAAGATCGCCCACATCAGATTGAGCAGGATGCCGAAGCCCATGCCGGCCAGGCCAGCAGCGGCCAGCATGCCGATCAGCAGGAAGATGATTTCGCCCGCGTACATGTTGCCGTAGAGCCGCAGGCTGTGCGACAGCGGCTTGGACAGGTACTCGACCATCTGGAAAAGAAAGTTGACCGGCCACAGCAGGAAGTGATTGCCGAATGGAGCCACGAACAATTCCTTCGTCCAGCCGCCAAGACCCTTGGACTTGATCGAAAAGATGATCATCAGCGCGAACACGGTCAACGCCAACGCAAAGGTGGTGTTGATGTCGGCAGTGGGGACGCTGCGCCAGTTGTGCAGGCCAAGCAATCCGTACACCCACGCCATGATGTCGACGGGCAGGAAGTCCATCGCGTTCATCAGCACGACCCAGATAAACACGGTGAGTGCGATCGGCGCGACCCACCTCGATTCACCGTGGTAGATGCCCTTGACCTGATCGTTGACGAACTCGATGCACAGTTCGACAAACGCCTGATGCTTGGACGGCACGCCCGACGTGGCTTTGCGCGTGACCAGCCACATGAAGCCGAGGCCAAGGATGCCCAGCACGATCGACGTGACCATCGTGTCGACGTTGACTGTCCAGAATCCGCCGTCGCCGACCGGTTTCGTCAGGAAGGTGAGGTGATGCTGGATGTATTCGGAGGGGGTTTCGTATGCGGCGGCCGCCATGGGGATCGTCGAGTGTGGAGATTAGTCGCGGTCGAAAAAGGCCATGCTGAACAACAACACCGTGATCACGAACGTGGCGAAAAAAGCTGCCGGTACGACATCCTTGTATGTCGTCAACACCAGCCAGAGCTGGAAGATGATCACGAGGATCTTGCTTGCTTCGGCCCGGAACATCGCCGCCACCGTGGCACCCGCTGATGTCGGATTGGAGACCCCCAGCACCACCGCGTAAACCACCACGGCCGTGATGTTGACCACCCCACCCAGCACCGCCGAGAGCGCCGCGCTCGCACCGGCCAGCACGCCGGCCACCACCGCAATCACAACCGTCGCTGCCGCTTGCCACGCCAAAATCCGGCGAATCGGCTTGGTCGAAATTGGGGCTTCCATCGCGGCGCTCGTGCTATCGGTAATCAACAGCGCTAGGCGGCGACCGACTGCGGCGCTCACTGCGACGTTGCGAGTACGTGAGAGAAACAGCAAACCCGTCGATTTTAACCGTTTTCTGCCCATGCCCGCAACGAAATGTTGCGGCGCAACGTCGCACGGGCGTTCGACAGATTTCGCGCACGGCGCCGAGATGCGGTGTCGGCGAGGCTTCAGTCTCGGACGGAAGTCGCAGCGAGGCTGAAGCCTCGCCTACGGTCCTTGGATACCGGACCGCGTTTACTGGTCCGCGCACCGGACCCGATCACCCGCCCGACAGCGCGCCGACCAGCATGATGCGTGCCCCGGCCGGAAGCACCGCGGCAGGATTGCGCTCGATCGCGGCATTCACAAAAATCTGAATATGCGGCCGGACGCGGCCAGTCTCATCGACCATCCGAAAGCGGATACCCGGATACGCTTCGTCCAGCGCCATTAGTGCATCGGCAAGCGTGGGCTTCGCCCGGTCGACGTGGACGTCCACTTCAGCGACGCCGCCAACGTAGGATTGCAGCGGCGTGGGAATCGCAATCCGAAACCGAGGGCTGTCGATCGCCATGGCTCGCGCGCTCAGGAACGCGTACAGCGACCGGGGGAAACCCACCGCTCAAACACGGGTAACCCTAAGCCACTGTCACGGCGTAGATATGCGGCAAATGCTCGGCCAGCCGCTTCCACGTCTGCCCCTCGTCTCGACTACCCCATATCTGGCCTTGTGTTGTTCCGAAGTAAACGCCCACTTTCGAATATGCGTCTGCGGTCATCGCCTGACGCTTGACCGTCCACCAAGCCTGCGCCTTTGGCATGCCGGTGGCCAGTCGCTGCCACGTTTTCCCGGCATTGCGGGTTCGAAACACGGCCGGTCGCCCGCCGGGTGAAACGCGCGGCCAGACGTCGGTGCCATCCATCGGCAGGATCCAGGCGGTGTCCGGATCGTGCGGGTGCGGGACCATCGGAAAGCCGACATAGCCCACGGCCTTGGGCATGCCGGTGCCGATGTCCGTCCAACGTGTGGCCGGGCGGTCGAGCCGGAAGAGTCCACAGTGGTTTTGCTGGTACAGCCGATCCGGATTGCCGCCGGCGAACTGCACGCAATGCGGGTCGTGGCCAAACACGAGGTCGGGGTCGGGCTGAAAATCGGCGCGCACACCCTGATTGAGCGGGGTCCAGTCGCCGCCACCATCGACCGATTCGAACGTGCCGCCGCTCGACATGCTGATGTACATATGGCCCGCGTCGCGCGGGTCGATCAGGATTGAGTGGAGCTTGGCGCCGTCCGGCGTCCCGTCCTGATCACCGCCGCACCATGCCTTGCGTTGCGGATGCGCGTTGAAGCCGGCGACGCCTTCCCAAGTGACGCCGCCGTCCACGGATCGAAAGAGTCCCTGCGGCGACGTGCCGGCCCACCACACGCCCGGTTGCGACGCATGGCCGGGCTCGAGCCAGAAGGTATGATCGACGACGCGTCCGCTCTCCGCGGAGAACGCCGGCGGCTTCCTCGCTTCCTTCCAACGTTTGCCGCCATCGGTCGAGCGAAAGATCGTCGGACCGAGGTGCCCGGTGCGGGCGGCGGCCAGCAACGTCTTGCCATCGCGGGGATCGAGCTTCGCGTGGTGGACGATATGGCCGAGGAAATGCGGTCCGGCGAGTTTCCAAGTCCGGCGCGATGCATCGCCGGTCAACGCCCATAAGCCTTTGCGGGTGGCAATCAGCAGGCGTACGCGGCGCGAGGCGGTTCGCGATTGCGGCATGGCAACTTCCTCCAGTGTCATCGACTAGATACCGTAGGCGAGGCTTCAGCCTCGCAGCACACTATCGAGGCTGAAGCCCCGCCTACACGAAGTGCCACCATACGCCGACCGCGCGAACACGAGAGTCTGCCTTTGCGCAATCTCCCCGGCAAGTGTGGGGTTGATCTTGGCGCCATTGCCTGTAATCCTCTACGACCTTTTCTAGTCCTACCAACAGGAGTTTTCATGACGATCAAAGTCGGAGATAAACTACCCGCGGGCGCGCTGTCCGAATTCATCGAAGTCGAAGGCAATGGCTGCAGCGTCGGCCCCAACACCTTTCAAATGCAGGACATCGCCAAGGGCAAAAAAGTGGTGATTTTCGGCGTGCCCGGCGCCTTCACGCCGACGTGCTCGGCCAAGCATGTACCGTCGTACCTCGCCAATTACGACAAACTCAAGGCCAAGGGCATATCGGAAATCATCTGCATGGCGGTCAACGACGCGTTCGTGATGGGCGCATGGGCCCGTGACCAGAAATCCGATGGCAAAGTGCGCATGATGGGCGATGGCAGTGCGGATTTCACGAAGGCGCTCGGCCTCGAATTCGACCTGTCCGCCAAGGGTCTTGGCATGCGCTGCCAACGCTTCTCGATGCTGGTCGAAGACGGCGTGGTCAAGACGTTGAATCTCGAAGCGCCGGGCAAGTACGAAGTGTCCGACGGCGATACGATGTTGAAGCAACTGGGATAACGCCTGCCGATCGGTCCCCGGGGTGCCGCGCGGGTTGCAGGGCGTGGTCCGGGCCGCACCCGGGTACCTCGGGCAGCATGGCCCGGATGAATATCTGCCCGGGAGCGTAACCGGGCTCGCGGATCGCATTCGCAGCAACCGTGGTTAGTCACGGTGGCGACTTTCGGCGTCGTGTGTCAAGCCGCCCTGCAGTCCCGTAACCAGCTTCTAGTCCATCTGCAGACGTCGTATCAGCGCATCGATAACGTCATTGCCGTCGGGGGATTTGAGGCGATGCCGGCGCAGCGATTGCGCCAGGTCAGCGCGCGCCAGCATCTGATAGTCCGAGCGAATCAACACGCCGGCGATGGCGCGCTGCACGATCACCGAGCGGGTACGCGGAAAAAGACGCGCAATTTCCTGCATGCTTTCGGGATCAGTCAGGCGTTGCTGGGCGAGCGTGTCGAGTGCGCGGACCTGCGCTTGGGTCACTGTCATATGGCTGATCCCCGACGCAATTGCGCGCAGTTCCAACACCCCGGCCAATGGACGGTGGCGCAGGTAGACCTGTGCAATGGCGACGTCGTCGTCATTGGCACTCGTCAATGCGCGCACCGTACGCGCGTGCGCCTCGGTGTTGCCGAGACAAGCCAGGACGGCCGCAAGAGCGACCGCGCCGTCCCGCACGGCGGTCGTCCGCAATCGTGACAAGGCCCGTTCGCCGTCCCGGTTCGGGGGATGTCCGCACACGAGGTCGACCTCGGCGGGCCCGACTTCGTTGCGGGTGACCTGATCGGCGATTGTGCGCAGGAACTCCGCGCGCTCCTCGGCGGGCGTGAGCCAGCCGAAGCCGTGCGCCAGCGCCATCATGCGAGTGCGCACTGCGGGCTGGTCGGCATCGCGCGCGAACTCCAAAAAACGATCCCGAGCCGGACCATCCTCGGCAATGGCGACAAGCGCCGCGACGGTTGCCGGCGCCGTGCGTTGCGTCGGGCTGATCGACGCCGCGTAGCGTTCGAGGTGATCGAAAAACATGCGCACTTCCGCAATATCGCGGCGCAGGACCTCGTGAACGAAGGTCAACTTCTGGGCGTCCGAAAGACGGTCGTCGGAAAAATGGCAGACGTCACGCCGATACGCAGCGCGCGGATCGGCGTCGGTCATGCCTGTCGCAACCGTCATCGAGCTTGGCGCCAGGAGGCTGACCAGCTCGGCGCTCACGCGGCCGCTCGCGACTTCGCCCGGCGGTGCCGTCAGGAAGTGGCGATCAAGCAGCGGGCGCGCCGTGCCGCCAAGCGGTGCCTTGGACGAGAAGCCATAAAGCACCGGCACGTCCTTGAACACGTGGCGCAAGCGATCGCGGTTGCTCTCGCCATGGCGTTCTGCGAGCGCGGCCGACAATTTTTCGGCGTCGGCTGGCGAATGTCCCGCGCGAATCAGGCTGCGCGCGATTTCCGCCGACGCGCTCCGCATCGCTTCGGCATTGAGCGTGTTGCAGCCGAACAAATAAACTTCCTTGAGCTGCGCAAAGATTCCCGGACACGATTCGCTGCACGATGCCCGTTCCAGCTCGGTAACCGCGAGAAACTCGCGTGCTTCAAGACTATCGGTGTAGAACTCGGTGCCACCATCGAAATGGCCGGAAACGATCAGCGCATCGCAGGTCACCCCCTGGCGGCACGCGGAGGCCAGCCAATCGGGCTGCCCGCGGGCCACCAGCTCGACAAACGTGTATTCGTCGGGCGGCAAGTGGCGCTGGAATACCTCTTTCTCGTCCGGCGAGTTGATGGTGATGGTGCAAACAGTCTTTGGCGCGGCGGCCACATCGAACACGCTTGCGGCGGCCAAGCACACGGCAAGGATGATCAGTTGACGCATAGCGGACATGGGGAACCGAATTCGCAGCAGACTTTGAGTCCGCCGAGTATTGCACGTGAAGCGCCATTGCATCGAAACGTTGGAGCCGGCACGCGGTGGATGCCGCTTGATCGGCGTAATTTGGGACGCGATGTCCTACATGCATCGCCCGCGCACACTTGGCCGTTCAGGGCAATTGCAGCCGACGGATCAAGGCGTCGATCATGTCCGCGCCATACGGTGATTTGCGCCGGTGCTCACGCAAGGTTTGGACAAGTTCCGGACGCGCGAGCGCGCGGTAATCGGCACGAATCAGGATGCCCGCGATGGCGTTCTGTACGGACAACGATTCGGCGGCCGGGAACATCTGCGTCAGCGCGGCCAGGCTCTGCGGATCCGACAGGCGATGACGACTTAGCGCGTCGAGGGCGCGCACCTGGCCGCCCACTCCGCGCATGCGCGCAATACCCGCGGTGACCTCGCGCAATTCGTCGATATCGGCAATGGGACGCTGATGCAGGTAAGCCTGCGCGATGTCGACATCCGCTTCCGCAGGACTCACCAGGCCCTGCAAAGTTCGCGCATGGCCCGCGGCACTGCCGAGACAGGCGCGCACCGCCGCATGGGCAACGTCGTCGACCTGCCCCGGTGCGGCAATCAACATATCGCCAACCCCATCAAGTTCGCCTTCGGTGTTGAGCGTGCAGGCAAGGGCCACATCAGCTGTCCCCACACTTTTGTGCGCCAGCATCTCGCGCATCATCTGCACCAGTTCTTCCTGGCGTTGTACCGGTGTCAGCCAACCCAATGTGCTGGCGACCTCCAGCATGCGAACGCGGACCTGCGGCTGGTCGGCGTCACGGGCGAATGCCAGAAACCGCTCCCGCGCTGCGCGGTCGCGTTCGATCACCTGCAGTGCTGCGGCAAACGCCGGCACCCGCCGTTGATCCTCGTCGATCGTGGTGGTGTACCGCTCGACGTGATCCAGAAACATCCTGACTTCCGCGCTCTGCCGTTGCATCAGCTCGTGAACGAACTTCAACTTCTGTGCACCGGACAATCGGTCGTCGCTGAACTGGCATACGTCTCTTCGCACTTCTGCCTGCGCGTCGGTGGCCGTCATGCCGCGCGTTGCCGTCATTGAATTCGATGCAAACTGAGCCAGCAAGCGACTACTGGCACGCCCACTGCCAACTTCACCGGTACCGGCCGACTGAAAATAGCGGTCCAGCGCGGACCCGGCCGACGGGCCGAGCGGGGCGACGCTTGAAAAGCCATAGATGACGGGGACATCCTTGAATATTCGCTCCATCCGACTGCGGCTGCTCTCGCTATGCCGTGCGCCGAGCGCTTGCGCGCGGCGTTCTGCTTCTGCCGGCGAGATCCCGTCCCGCACCAGGCCACGTACGATCTCCCCTGTTGTACTGCGCTGTGCGCCGGGATTCAGCGTATTGCAACCGAAGAGGTGAACTTCCTTCAGTCGCGAAAAGAGGCCAGGGCACGAGTCGCTGCACGATACCCGGTCGAGCTCGGAGACCGGCAGAAACTCGCGCGCATCCACCCGATCAGAGAAGAATTCTTTGCCGTCGTCGAAATGGCCGGAAATGACAAGAATGTCGCAGCTGATGCCGGAACTGCAGGCGGAGGCAAGCCAATCGCGGCGCCCACGCTCTACCAGTTCCACGAACTGATACTTCTCCGCAGGAAGATGGCGGCGGAAGGCCTCCTTTTCGTCGGCCGAGTTGACGGTGATCGTGCACACCGTCCGCTTCTCCCCGGCCGCCACCGGCGTCGACAGCAACGCTGCCGCGACACCAAATAGAAACCACTTCGTGGCAGCGCGCACAGGGGAGGCCATCAGGCGAATGGGTAGGGAGACCATTCGACATTGGAACCGCGTGCGGATGACAAGTCGGTAGGACGAAGGCCCGATCAGGCTTCGCGACATGCCCGAGAGTGCGTAGGAGATGGCGGCGCGCGTGGAGACAACCGGCGCCAGCGTGGCCACTGCGTCTGCGTAGAAGTCGCTGCCCTACGCCACACGAGAGAGGGGACCTGCGCCGCCGCTCCGTACAACCTGCGGGTGGCTAGGGTCGTTTGATACGGCCCACGATGCCGTCGAGCTGATCGAGGCTCGCGTAATCGATGACAAGTCGACCAGCGCCTTTGCGGCCGGGCTCGATCTTGACGGTGGCGCCCAATGCTTCCGCGAGCTCCGTCACCAACCGCGAGGTGTCCGGATCGGCCGCCGCCTTGCCGCCGCGCCGTGCCGCGCGCTTGGTCGGATTGAGCAACGTGAACACCAGGCGCTCGGTTTCGCGCACCGAGAGATGTCCGTTGACCACACGCGCAGCAGTCATCGCCTGCTGCGGGGTCGGAAGCGCCAACATCGCTCGCGCATGACCCATTTCCAGCGCACCCTGAATCAGATAATCCTGCACCGGCTTGGCCAGATGCGTGAGGCGCAGCAGATTGGTGACGGCGCTGCGCGAGCGGCCCACCGCTTTGGCGGCCGCTTCGTGCGTCAATCCAAATTCGTCGATCAGCCGCTGCAAGCCCTGCGCCTCTTCGA
>JBDTTY010000085.1:0-8442 GCA_040007975.1 Betaproteobacteria bacterium
CGAGAGAGGGAAGCAGTCCGGCCTTGGTGAGATAGTCGGTTACCACGCGCGATCCTGGGGCCAGCGAGGTCTTGATATGTTTGCGCACGGTGAGGCCGCGCTCGACCGCTTTTTTGGCCAGCAAACCCGCGGCCAGCAGCACGCCGGGATTGGACGTGTTGGTGCACGACGTGATCGCCGCGATCAGGACGTCGCCGTTGCCGATGGCCACGTGCTTGCCGTGTGGCTCGTCGACGCGATCTGGGGTAGGACGGTTGGCGACCATTTCTGCGAGATCGCGCGGCGCATTGCCGGGTACCGGGGCCAGATCGTCACCGATGGCGCCGACGCCATCAGCCACCAGGGGCGTGACTACGCGCCGGTACATTTCATCGGCAGGTTTGGCGAAGCCATTGGCCGCGATGGGTGCGCTGTAGAGTTCGGTGAACTTGGCCTTCATCTGCGGCAACTCGATACGATCCTGCGGCCGCTTGGGTCCGGCCATCGACGGCGTGATCGTGTTGAGGTCGAGTTGCAGCGTTTTCGTGTAGTCGATCGAGCCCGCGAGTGGAACGCCATACATTCCCTGGGCCTTGAAATAGGATGCAAATGCGTCGATTTCTTCCGACGTGCGCCCGGTGGCGGTCAGGTAATCGATCGTGGCGTCGTCGACCGGGAAGAAACCCATCGTCGCGCCATATTCGGGCGCCATGTTGGCAATCGTGGCGCGATCGGGCACCGCGAGGGAGGCCGTGCCTTCGCCAAAGAATTCGACGAACTTGCCCACAACTTTTTCGCGGCGGAGCATTTCGGTGATGGTCAGCACCAGGTCGGTCGCCGTGGCGCCTTCCGGCAACTTGCCTTTCAATTCCACGCCGACCACGTCCGGCGTCAGGATGTACACCGGCTGACCCAGCATGCCGGCTTCGGCTTCGATGCCGCCCACGCCCCAGCCGACAACACCGATTCCGTTGATCATCGTCGTGTGGCTGTCGGTGCCGACCAGCGAATCGGGGTAATACACGCCTGCTGCCTTGTGCACGCCGCGCGCCAGATATTCCAGATTGACCTGATGCACGATGCCGATGCCCGGGGGCACGACGCCAAACGTGTCGAAGGCCTGCATGCCCCACTTCATGAACTGGTAACGCTCGTTATTGCGTGTGAACTCGAGTTTCATGTTGAGATCAAGCGAATCCTTGGTGCCGTAATGATCGATCATGACCGAGTGGTCGACGACGAGGTCCACCGGTACCAGCGGTTCGATGGACTTGGGGTCACGTCCCATGTCACGGGCCACGTTGCGCATGGCGGCGAGATCGGCCAGTAGCGGCACGCCGGTGAAGTCCTGCAACACGACACGCGCCACGACAAACGGAATTTCGTCGACGCGGTTGCCGGTGGGAGCCCAGTTGGCCAGCTGCTTCACATGCGCTTCGGTGACTTTTTTGCCGTCGCAATTGCGCAGAACCGATTCGAGCACGATGCGGATCGACACCGGCAACCGCGACACGCGTCCAATGCCGGCGCGCTCGAGCGCGGGCAGCGAGTAGAACTTGCCGGCAGCGCCGGATGCGAGCGTGAATTGGGACAGCGTGCCGTGCAGGTTGTGACTCATGACGTTCCCTTTGCGATTGGCGGGCGTTACTTGGCCTTGGAGGCGGCAGGCATCCGGGCGCTGCCGATGTTCTTGATGTTCATTTTCTGCCCGTTGGGCAGCAGCATGTCACCCGGCACGAGGCCGTCGCGACAGGGGCCGACATACTTGCCTTCCATGATGGTCTTGGCGTCTTTCATGCCCATGAATGGCGGTGAGTAGGTCGAATCGATTTCAGTACGATAAGCGGTATCGCCGGTAAAGGTCATGACGGCCTTCGTGTTGACCGTGGACTCGCCGAACTTGCATTGCGACGTGGACGTGACCCGCGAACCTTCGCGCCGCATGTCGTTCTTGGTGCACATTTCTTTCTGCATGCCAACACCCATGCTGATCAATTCCTTTTGCACGGCGTCGTCCGTGCACATGGTGGTCTTGTGCGTCGTCGCGCCTTTGGCCGCGCCCGTCTGCATTTCCCATTGACCGGCCTTGAGCTTGGGAAAGTCGTCTGCGGCCAGCGCGGTGATCGCCACTGCGGAGGTCAGCAGCGCGGCGAGAACAGTGATCGGGATACGCATTGGTGTCTTCCTGTCTTGGGTCATGTCGACGCGCAGTGCGTCGAGGCGCGGATCGACCGCCGGCGCAGCTTCGCCGTCGACGACGGTGAACCAAGCGGGGCGGGGTGGAGAGTCACTGGTGCGATGGAATTTCAGGCCAGCATCGGGGTGACGCCAGCGCGCTCTTCGTCCAACTCCTGCAACGTCACATTCATCCGTTCGCGTGAAAAATCGTCGATCGGCAGATCGCGCACCAGCGTGTAATCGCCGTTGGCGGTGGTTACCGGCACGCCATACATCGTGTCGATCGGGATGCCATAGCTTCCGTCTGACGCCACGCCCATCGTGACCCACTTGTCATTGCTGCCCAGAATCCAGTCGCGCATGTGATCGATGGCCGCATTGGCAGCGGAAGCCGCAGACGAGAGTTTACGGGCCTCGATGATCGCGGCACCACGCTTGCCCACCTTGGGCAGGAACTCGGTGCGGTTCCATTCCTCGTCGTTGATCAGCGACTTGATCAACTGCCCGCCAACTGTGGCAAAGCGATAGTCGGCATACATCGTCGGCGAGTGATTGCCCCACACGACGAGCTTTTCGATGTCACGCACCGGCTTGCCGCTCTTGGTGGCAAGTTGCGACAGCGCGCGGTTGTGGTCGAGACGCAGCATTGCCGTGAAATTTTTCTTCGGCAGCGACGGCGCGGATTTCATCGTGATATACGCATTGGTGTTGGCCGGGTTACCCACGACCAGCACCTTGACGTTGCGCGACGCCACCGCATCGAGTGCCTTGCCTTGTTCGATGAAGATCTTGGCGTTTTCGAGCAGCAGATCCTTGCGTTCCATGCCCGGACCGCGCGGCTTCGCGCCGACGAGCAGCGCATAGTCGGCGTCCTTGAAGGCCACTTTGGGGTCCGCCGTCCCGACCATGCCGACCAGCAGCGGAAAGGCGCAATCCTCAAGTTCCATCATGACGCCCTTCAATGCAGCCTGGGCGCCTTCCATCGGCAATTCGAGCAGTTGCAGGATGACCGGCTGATCGCGGCCGAGCATATCGCCCGACGCGATGCGAAAGAGCAGTGCGTAGCCGATTTGGCCGGCGGCGCCGGTGATGGCGACGCGGACGGGTGCTTTCATGGGGAGGCTCCTGAGCGATCTAGGCACGCCGACATGGCGGCTGGGGTGGTCAAGGGCGCTATCGAAAACGATGGTGCGACGCAACAGGCATCGTGTCCACCGAGGTGCGCCCGGGAGTACGGCGCGGTCCGACTGCGTTGCCGCATTCTAGGCTTCCGGGCGATTCACTGTCAATGGAGTCTTATATCTTATATAAGATCACCATACGCACGATATATGACAGCAGATGGACAGACATCCCAACTCTCCCGATAATTCTCTCTGGTCGGATACGTCGGCACGGGTCTCGGCCCAAATGCTGACGTCACCGTCGCTCTGTCGCATTGCTCCCTTCCGTGACCCCCAATCCCGACCCCACTGCCCACGCCGTGCCATCCTTTGCGCCGCTTTATTTGCAGATCAAGGCGCTGCTCGAGGAGCGCCTGGACGCGCGGGAATGGCGCCCGGGCGAGGCCATACCGTCTGAAATCGAGCTGGCGCGACGCTTTGGGGTATCGCAGGGCACGGCCCGCAAGGCGGTCGACGCACTGGCTGCCGACAATCTGGTGGTGCGCCGACAGGGTAAAGGAACGTTTGTCGCGACCCATACCGAGGAGCGTTCGTCACTGTTCCGGTTCTTGCGCATCCGCAGCAATGCCGGCAAGGACAGCGCGCCGACCAGCCATTTGCTCGATGTCCGGCGCGCCAAAGCGGCGGCCGACATTGCACGCTTGCTGGCATTGAAAGTGGGAGATCCAGTTCTCGTGCTGCGACGGGTGCTGGACTATGACGGCGCGCCGATCGTGCTCGATGAAATTACGTTGCCGGCGGGACTGTTCCGCGGCTTGACCAAGGCCCGCTATGACGCCTATCGGGGCTCGATGTACTCGTTCTTCGAGTCCCAGTTTGGCGTACGAATGTTGAAAGCGCAGGAAAAAATCCGGGCCGTCCCTGCCGACGCGGCTACCGCGCAAATTCTTGGCGTCGCCATTGGTACATCATTGCTGGCAGTCGACCGCGTGACGCTCACCTACGGCGACCGCCCGGTGGAAGTGCGCCGCGGCCTCTGTTCGACCGCGACGTATCACTATCTCAATGAAATTCTGTAGCAAGCGCTCGCGCGTCTGGAGCATGCATCCCGGGGCGTCCATGCGTTCTGTCTACGCTACGGCTGGCCCGGATCAGCGCGGTAAGGCTATAATTTGTGTGCTTTGCAACAAAACATGTTTTCTGACGTTGCGACCCAACTGCCATCCAACTTTGCACCATTTCCTGATCCCCTAAGCCATGGCTGCGCTGGAACCCCCCGCCGCTCGACCCCGTCCGGTCTATCTCAATTTGCTGGCGATTCGGCTGCCGCTTCCGGCGTTCGTGTCGATCCTGCACCGGGTCAGTGGCGTGATCCTGTTTCTGGCTGGCATCCCGCTATTGCTGTGGGTCGTGCAGGGCGCGCTACCATCGGCGGACGCATGGGCGCAAATGCGCGGGATGATCACGCAGCCCTTCGGCAAGCTGGTATTGATCGTGTTGGCATGGGCCTACTTGCACCATTTTCTGGCCGGCATCCGTCATTTGCTGATGGATTTACATATCGGCATGACGTTGGCCGGTGGTCGGCGGTCGGGGGCGATCGTGTTGGTGCTGTCAGTGCTGCTCACCCTCGGCGTGGCGATCCGGCTATGGTGACGACCAATCGCGTTCCCGTCGGCGCGCATTATGGCTGGCGCGACTGGCTGGTCCAGCGCATTACCGCCGTCGTGATGGCGCTCTATACCGCACTGATCTTCGGCATGCTCCTATGGCACGGCGGCCTCGATTATTCGGTGTGGCTGGCCGCGTTCCGCTACGAGCCATTTCGCATTGCCACTTTCATTTTCATGGTTGCGCTGCTGTGGCATGCCTGGATCGGCGTGCGCAATATCGCGATGGACTATGTCAAACCCGTCGGCCTGCGCTTGAGTCTGCAATGCGTCGTGATCATCGTGTTGATCGGCTACGCCGGCTGGACCATCAACGTGTTGTGGGGGCGCGGCGCATGACCTCACGTCCCAATGCCAATGAAGGTCGTTCGTGACTCCGCTGACCTCGCTGCCAGTCCGCAAATTTGACGCCCTCATCATCGGTGCCGGCGGTGCCGGCATGCGCGCCTCGCTGAAGCTTTCCGAGGCGGGCCTGTCCGTTGCCGTTTTGTCCAAGGTATTTCCCACGCGCTCGCACACGGTGGCCGCGCAGGGCGGCATCGGCGCGTCGCTTGGCAATATGTCCGAAGATCATTGGCTCTGGCACATGTACGACACCATCAAGGGGTCGGACTGGTTGGGCGATCAGGATGCGATCGAGTACATGTGCCGGATGGCGCCCAAGGTTGTCTACGAGCTCGAACATTTCGGCATGCCATTCGATCGCAATGCCGATGGCACGATCTATCAACGTCCGTTTGGCGGACACTCCGCCAACTTCGGCGAGAAGTCCGTCCAGCGAGCTTGCGCCGCGGCTGATCGCACCGGACATGCGATGCTGCATACGCTCTATCAACGCAACGTTCGCGCACACACGCAATTTTTTGTCGAGTGGATGGCACTTGATCTGATTCGCGACGCCGATGGCGATGTCCTGGGCGTCGTCGCGTACGAGATGGAAACCGGCGAAGTGATGATCCTGCAGGCCAAGACCACGGTCTTTGCCACCGGGGGCGCGGGCCGGATCTTTGCAGCGTCGACCAACGCCTACATCAATACCGGCGATGGACTCGGGATGGCGGCACGCGCAGGCATCCCGCTCGAGGACATGGAGTTCTGGCAGTTCCATCCCACCGGTGTGGCCGGTGCCGGCGTACTGATCACCGAGGGCGTGCGCGGGGAGGGTGGCATCCTGCTCAACTCCAATGGCGAACGCTTCATGGAGCGCTATGCGCCCAACCTGAAGGATCTCGCGTCGCGCGACGTGGTCTCGCGTTCGATGGATCAGGAAATCAAGGAAGGCCGCGGCTGCGGGCCGCACAAGGACTACGTGCTGTTGAAGCTTGACCATCTCGGCCCGGATGTGATCCTGAAGC
This sequence comes from Betaproteobacteria bacterium, assembly GCA_040007975.1. Taxonomy (GTDB): domain Bacteria; phylum Pseudomonadota; class Gammaproteobacteria; order Burkholderiales; family Casimicrobiaceae; genus VBCG01. Next base: position 6,307 of record JBDTTY010000085.1, read on the forward strand.
GCTTGCCGTCCATCCGCGAGATCGCGATCAAATTCGCCAACGTCGATCCGATCAAGGAACCGATTCCGGTCGTGCCGACGATCCACTACCAGATGGGTGGAATTCCCACCAACATTCACGGTCAGGTCGTGGCGCCCAGGAACGGCAATCCCAACGGCGTGATTGGTGGCCTGTATGCAGTGGGCGAATGTGCATGTGTGTCTGTACATGGCGCCAATCGGCTCGGGACCAATTCGCTGCTCGACCTGCTGGTGTTCGGTCGCGCTGCGGGCGAGCACATCGTCGAGCAGAATTTGAAGGCCCATGCGCACAAGGAATTGCCGCGCGATGCCGGCGACTTGTCGCGGGCGCGACTGGCCCGCCTCGATGGCGCCACATCGGGCGAGTCAGTGCCGGAGGTGGCCCATGCGATTCGCAAGTCGATGACCGCGCATTGCGGAGTTTTTCGCAACGAGACACTGCTGGCCGAAGGCGTCGCGCAGATCATGGAACTCGAAGGGCGCGTCGCGCGCTCGGCCATTGCCGACAAGAGCCGCGTGTTCAACACGGCGCGCGTCGAAGCACTCGAACTCGACAACCTGATCGAAACTGCCAAAGCGACGGTGGTTTCCGCGTCGGCTCGCCAGGAATCGCGCGGTGCCCAGGCGCGCAGCGATTACCCCAACCGCGACGATGCGCAATGGCTGAAGCACACGCTTTGGTATCGGGAAGGAAACCGTCTCGACTACAAGCCTGTCAATTTGAAACCGCTGTCGGTGGAGGCATTCCCACCGAAGGCGCGAACGTACTGATCCTACGTGCCCTGCAACCCGGAGCCTTGATGAAATTCCGCGTTTATCGCTACGATCCCGAACAAGACGCCAAACCGTATGTAAGGGAGTATGACGTCACGCTTGAAGCCACGGATCGGATGCTGCTCGATGCGCTGATCAAGCTGAAGGCGCAGGACGACTCGCTGTCGTTTCGGCGCAGCTGTCGGGAAGGCGTGTGCGGCTCCGATGCAATGAACATCAACGGCAAGAATGGCCTTGCCTGCATCACCAACCTCAATGACGTGAAAGAGCCGGTGGAACTGCGGCCGCTGCCGGGGTTGCCGGTGATCCGCGACCTGATCGTGGACATGAGCCAGTTTTTCAAGCAATACCACTCGATCAAGCCGTATCTGGTCAACGACTCGCCCGCGCCGGAAAAAGAACGGCTGCAGTCGCCGGTGGACCGCGAGGAATTGGACGGCCTGTACGAATGCATTCTGTGTGCGTGCTGCTCGACGGCGTGTCCCTCGTTCTGGTGGAACCCGGACAAATTTGTGGGTCCCGCCGGTCTGCTGGCCGCCTATCGCTTCATCGCCGACAGCCGCGATCAGGATACCGAGGCGCGCGTCGACAACCTTGAAGATCCCTATCGATTGTTCCGCTGCCACACGATCATGAATTGCGTCGACGTGTGTCCGAAAAATCTCAATCCTTCGAGCGCGATCGGCAAGATCAAGGACATCATGGTGAAACGGGCCGTGTGAGAAAATCAGAGGAGTCGGCTGACGGCAAGCAAGGCGTCGACCGGCGACGAACGAGGGCGTGATGCTTGATGTCGAACGACTGAATCGCATTCGCTGGCGCTGTCGTCGCGGCATGCTCGAGAACGATATCGTTCTCACCCGTTTTTTGGACGAACGCGGGGCGGCGATCGCAGAGGACGAAGTGGCGATGCTCGACCGGCTGCTCGATCTGCCCGACAACGATTTGTGGGACCTGTTGTCCGGGCGCACTGAGCCTCTGGATGAGGGTGTTGTTCCGTTGTTGCAACAATTGCGCGCGGCCTGAACAACAAGAGCTTGGCGCGGCTGGAGGCGATGCACCGTCCGCGATTTTGGAGCGGTACGGCTTTGATGGACTTCCCGGGAGTACGACCGCTATGACTGATCGCACCGCCACCCTCAACCTTTTGGACGGCTCTGCGCCGGTGGAATTTCCCGTACGTTCCGGCACAATCGGTCCGGAGGTGATCGATATCCGATCGCTGTACGGCAAGACTGGCAAGTTCACGTACGACCCCGGTTTCATGTCCACCGCCGCCTGCAATTCGGCTATTACGTACATCGACGGCGACAAGGGCGAACTGCTGTATCGCGGATACCCG
>JBDTTY010000086.1:0-8402 GCA_040007975.1 Betaproteobacteria bacterium
GCGCTGGGTATCGGCATCGACCTTGGGAAAGCCGGCAGGGGTGGGGAGGCTTTTCGCGGGTGGGCCGTTCTTTCGGCTTGGCGGAGAGCTTTCCGCACCTGGAACGTTGAAATATGCCTGTACGCCGGAAGCTGTCGAGCAGCGGTACATCGAACCGTCAACCGAACGCGGCACATCGGTACATCCTGATTCCTTGGCTTTCGAAGCCACTGTCTGCGCTCCCACAGAACTCGACGCAGACACGCAAGCGATCGTCGCGCACCACATAAGCGTGCACACGCACCGTTTTCCGACATTGAAGACATCTGGAACCATAGCGTCCGAGTGTAGTGCACGCGAGCAGGAAGCAAAAGGGGCAGGCACAAGGCCTGCCCCTGCACTTCCACTAACGCCTGCGCCGCGCTGGGCGCTGACATGAATCCGCGCTTACAGGCTGTAGTACATGTCGTACTCGACCGGATGCGTGGTCATCCGGAACCGCGTCACCTCTTCCATCTTGAGCGCGATATAGGCGTCAATCATGTCATTGGTGAAGACCCCGCCGCGCGTCAGGAACTCGCGATCGCGATCAAGATAGTCGAGCGCCATATCGAGCGACGAACACACGGTCGGGATCTTTGCATCTTCTTCCGGGGGCAGATCGTACAGATTCTTGTCCGACGGATCGCCCGGATGAATCTTGTTCTGAATGCCATCGAGACCCGCCAGCAGCATCGCGGAAAACGCGAGGTACGGATTGCACGTCGGATCGGGGAAGCGCACTTCGATGCGGCGTCCCTTCGGATTCGGCACATACGGAATGCGGATCGACGCCGAGCGATTGCGCGCGGAGTAGGCCAGCTTGACGGGTGCCTCGAAGCCCGGTACCAGACGCTTGTACGAATTGGTGCCAGGATTGGTGATCGCGTTCAACGCGCGGGCATGCTTGATGATGCCGCCGATGTAATAAAGCGCGACTTCCGACAGCCCCGAGTAACCATCGCCGGCAAACAGGTTTTTGCCGTCTTTCCAGATCGACTGATGCACGTGCATGCCAGAGCCGTTGTCGCCGACGATCGGCTTCGGCATGAACGTCGCGGTCTTGCCGTAGGCATGCGCGGTGTTGTGGATCACATACTTCATGATCTGGCACCAGTCGGCGCGCTTGACCAGCGTTTCGAACTTGGTGCCGATTTCGCATTGGCCGGCATTGGCCACTTCGTGGTGATGCACTTCGACTTCGACACCCATTTGCTCCAGCGCTATGCACATTGCGGAGCGCAAATCCTGTAACTGGTCGACCGGCGGCACGGGGAAATAACCGCCTTTGACGGTGGGCCGATGGCCCATGTTGCCGCCGTCGAACTTGTCGGCAGTGGACCATGCCGCCTCGCCCGAGAACACCTTGCAATAGCTGCCCGACATGTTGACTGACCACTCTACGGCGTCGAACACGAAAAATTCCGGTTCGGGACCAAAGTAGGCGGTGTCGCCCAGGCCTGTTGACTTGAGGTACGACTCGGCACGCTTGGCAAGCGAGCGCGGATCGCGCTCATACCCCTTGCCGTCGGTGGGCTCGATCACGTCGCATGTAAGCAGGAGCGTGGTTTCGTCCATGAACGGATCGATGTTGGCCGTGGCGGGGTCCGGCATCAGCAACATGTCGGACGCCTGAATGCCCTTCCAGCCCGAAATCGACGAACCGTCAAACGCATGACCCGATTCAAACTTGTCGGCCGTGAACTGCTTGGTCGGCACGGTAACGTGTTGTTCCTTGCCTTTGGTGTCAGTAAAGCGAAGGTCGACGAACCTGACCTCCTTGTCCTTGATCATTTTCAGAACATCGGCCGGTGTTGCCATGAAATCTCCTGATGATGCGTTTGTAAGAGACAGGTATTGCGTTGCGCCAATCGAGCAGGACCAATTTAGCGAGAACCATGCCATGCGTACGCCACCCGCAACTCACGGTTTTCAGAGCGTTTCTTGGTGCAGCGAGGCAGCGCCTCTGCTATTTTGCACCTTCCGAGGGCGTCGTGGGCGAACAAAGCGCAGCATTGGTGCAGTCCGTGGCACTCAAGTCGTCAGGAAGGGCGTGCGAAGCCAAAAACGCACCGGAATTCACATTGCGACGCAACCATTTCCGGAAATTTGGTATGGCGGCGGCGACGACCTCGCAACGTTGGGTGTCGCCAGCGATGGGGACGTCATTACGGTAGCACCGAGACGGTGCAATTGCACCGATGGCGCGGCTTTCAGGGGAAAAACAGGTATAGCCGATAGCCCGCTTGCGTTGTCGCACTGGCGTCGATAAAGAGCTTCACCGGGACTTCGCTGTTGCCGGGAATCCCGGCTGCGGTATTAGCGGTGCCGCTCACATAGTCCGCAGGCGCCAGCGCCCGCCGCACAACCGCCTGATCCTGCGCGTCCGTCAGCGATAGCTCGAGATACGGAAATCCTACCGTGTACGGTGCACGGTTGCGGATCGTGGCCGTGAGCACAAGCAGCCCGCGGTGGGCCGGATCCGCTTGCAGGTCGGAGGCTTCGATCGACAAAGCGGACACGCTGCGCAGCGGCTGAATCGTGCAGCCCACCAGCGCACAGGTGCGCACCAGCAACGGTTTCAACGCCGGACTGTTGGCGGCCAAAGAATCACGAAAGTGATGGACCGCCTGTGCGAACAGCGCGAGCACGAGGATCGGGATCCCGATGATGCCCAGAATCGTTCGTGCGCGCGACGGCGCCTTTTTGGTCTCCCACGCGAACCTGTTCTCGTAGTCGACCGCGGTGGCGGCTGTGGCGGGCGGTGTGTCCTCGGGCGGCGGTGGGTCGAGGGCACGCGCACTGCGCAGCGTCACGGTCGGCGGGCCCGATGACAATTCGTCGTGCGGCGCGTCATCGTCTGACGGCGTCACGGGGGCCAGCGAGATCAGGTGTTCGGGTCCATTGAATACGGTGCGGCAGTGACCGCAACGCACCTGCCCGTCGCGCAGCGCGAGTTGCGCGTCGGTAACGCGAAACACGGTCTTGCAACCGGGACAGCGGGTGAAGAGTTCGTCAGCCATCGTCGGTGCTATCGCGCCACGCGTTCCCATGCTGCCGCGCACGCGCCAATCATGCGCCACGCGTCCCGGTCAACAACACCCATCCGTCGTTCTCCCGCCACGGCGCGAGTGTAAACCAGCGCGCGTAGGCCGCGGCGACCGCATCGGATTGCGCCGACAGAATTCCGGACAGCGCGATGCGCCCGCCAACACGCACGCGCGCGGATAGCGCGGGCGCCAGCAGGATCAGCGGATTGGCCAGGATGTTGGCCACCACGATGTCCTCGACCCGCATTGGCAGCGCATCAGGAGAATCGAACGCGATCGCGACCGCATTGCCCAGCGCATTGACGCGGCTTGCGGTCAACGCCTGCCCATCGACATCCGTCCCCGTCACGCGCGCCGCGCCAAGCTTCACGGCGGCAATCGCCAGAATGCCCGAGCCGCAACCATAATCCAGCACCGTTTCGCCACCGGTGATTTCGGCGCGCAGCCATTCGAGGCACAGGCGCGTGGTGGGATGTGAACCGGTGCCAAACGCAAGGCCGGGATCGAGACGAAGATTGAGCGCCGCGGGATCCGGCGACTCCGACCACGTGGGCACGATGTAGAAACCGGGCGCGATCTCGATCGGACCAAACTGCGCCTGCGTCTGCCGCACCCAATCCTGCTCGGGCACGAGCGCCGTTTCGTAGACTGGCAGCGGGAGGTCGAGCATGTCGGCAGCCGCTTTGATCATCACGCGAGGATCGGCGGTGTCCATGATCAATGCGGCCACGCGTGATATCGGCCACGCCATCGCAGTGGGTTCACCCGGCTCTCCGTACAGCGGCGATTCGGCATCGCTACCCGCGCCGGAGTCGGACACGTCCACCGATAACGCGCCCGCGTCGAGCAGCGCATCGGACCACGCCTCGGCCAGCGCGGCCGCCGCGTCGAAGCGGAGCGCGATGTAGCTCACCGCGCGCAACGAACGCGGGTCATAGCCTTTTCGCCATCCGCTCTTCGAGATAGTGGATGGAGGTGCCGCCACGCAGAAACTTGTCGTCCAGCATCAGCTCCTGATGCAGCGGGATGTTGGTCTTGATCCCTTCGACGACCATCTCCGACAGCGCGATGCGCATCCGCGCCAGCGCCTGATCGCGCGTGTCGCCGTACGCGATCACCTTGCCGATCATCGAGTCGTAGTAGGGCGGCACGAAGTAGTTGGTGTACGCGTGCGAATCCACCCGGATGCCGGGGCCACCCGGCGGATGCCACGACGTGATGCGCCCGGGCGACGGCACGAAGGTGACCGGGTCCTCGGCGTTGATCCGACATTCGATCGCGTGGCCGCGCCGGACGATGTCGCGCTGACGAAAAGCCAGCTTGCGCCCTGCCGCCACAAGTATCTGCTGCTGGACGATGTCGATGCCGGTGATCAATTCGGTGACCGGATGCTCGACCTGCACGCGCGTGTTCATTTCGATGAAGAAGAACTGATCGTCCTCGTACAAAAACTCGAACGTGCCGGCACCACGATAGCCGATCCGTCGGCATGCGTCGGCACAACGCTCGCTGATACGCGTCAATGCACGTTGGTTGATGTCGGGGGCCGGCGCTTCCTCGATGATCTTCTGGTGTCGGCGCTGCATCGAACAATCGCGCTCGAACAGATACACCGCATTCTTGAACTGGTCCGCGAGCACCTGGATTTCGATGTGGCGCGGATTGGTCAGAAATTTTTCCATGTACAGCATCGGATTGCCGAACGCCGATTGGGCTTCGGCGCGCGTCAATGCCACCGCGGGCAGCAACGCCGCTTCGGTATGCACAACGCGCATCCCGCGGCCGCCACCACCACCCGCAGCCTTGACGATCACCGGATAGCCGACGGCGCGCGCAATGCGCACAACCTCCTTCGGGTCATCCGGCAACGATCCTTCCGATCCCGGCACGCACGGCACGCCGGCTTTCAACATCGCCGCCTTCGCGCTGACCTTGTCGCCCATCAACCGGATGGTTTCCGGACGCGGACCGATGAAAACGAAACCGGACTTTTCCACTTTGTCAGCAAAGTCGGCATTTTCGGACAGGAAGCCGTATCCCGGATGAATCGCCTGCGCGTCGGTCACTTCGGCGGCCGCAATGATAGCCGGCACGTGCAGGTAACTTTGCGACGACGGGGGCGGACCGATGCATACCGATTCGTCGGCCAGCCGCACGTACTTTGCGTCACGATCGGCCTCGGAGTGCACTACGACGGTCTTGATCCCCATCTCACGGCACGCGCGCTGGATACGCAGCGCGATCTCACCGCGGTTGGCAATCAGGACCTTGTCGAAGAGTTTGTCGGTGGCTTTGGGTACCGACGATTTGGTGAGCGCCACGGATGAAGCCGATCAGCCGATGACGAACAGCGGCTGACCAAATTCCACCGGCTGCCCGCTTTCCGCCGGGATCGCCTTGACCACGCCGGCCTTGTCGGCCTCGATCTCGTTCATCAATTTCATTGCTTCGATGATGCAGAGCGTGGTGCCTTCGGTGACCGTATCCCCCACTTCGACAAAGGGCTTGGAGCCCGGGGTGGCCGCTCGATAGAACGTGCCGACCATCGGGGACTTCACAACGTGGCCTTCCGCGACGGGCGGTTCCGGCTCGGCGACGGGCGCGGCGGGTGCGGCCGCGGACGCCGAACCCACCTGCATCACCGTGGCTGCGGCAGGGGCGTGGGCGGCGGCGGGCAGCGCGCGTGTGATCCGGACGCGCTCCTCTCCTTCCTGGATCTCGAGTTCGGCGATGCCGGAGGTCTCGACCAGCTCGATCAACGTTTTCAGCTTGCGCAAATCCATGAGCGGTTACCCTTTGATCCGGGCGACGGCATGGGCCAGCGCGAATTCGTAGCCGCGCGGTCCCAGGCCGACGATCGTGCCGACGGCCTTGTCGGAAAAATAGGAGTGATGGCGAAACGGCTCGCGCGCATGCACGTTGGTCAGATGGACTTCGATGAACGGTATGTCCACCCCGGCCAACGCATCGCGCAGCGCCACGCTGGTATGCGTCAACGCGCCCGGATTGATCACCACAAAGCGTACACCCTCGGTTCGCGCGGCGTGCACGCGATCAACCAGAGCGCCCTCGTGATTGCTTTGAAAGGTTGCCACCGTCACGCCTGCCGCCTTGCCTTGCGCCACGAGACGCGCATTGACGTCGGACAACGTGTCGTGACCGTAGATCGCAGGTTCGCGGGTGCCGAGCAGATTGAGGTTGGGCCCGTGGAGGACCAGAACCGAGGCGCCAGGCGTGAATTGGCCCGACTTTGTCGCTGCGGTCTTGCGTGCGGGGGGCTTGCGTGGAGAAGTGGCCATTGGCTACTGTCGCCTCATCTCAATGTCAAACGAGGCCGGAGTTTGCCGGAGTTAGCCGAAGTTTGTCCAGTGTTGCCGAAGAATGGGGTCAGGAATCAAAGTAGCTGCTTGACAAGTGCGTCGAGTTTCTCCGGTTTTAGCAGGCCCAACTGGGTGTGCGCAATGTCGCCCTTGCGGTCGATGACCACCGTAAAGGGGAGCGCCATCAGCTTGTTACCCAAACCTTTCGATAACTCCATCGCGCCAAAGCCGCCGACCAGCGACGGGTAGTTGAGTCCAATTTCCTTCTCGAATTGAGCGATTTTGTCGGCCTGATCGACGGCGATGCCTACAAATTGCAGACCTTTGTCGCCATATTGAGTCTGCGCCTTGATGAATTCGGGCATTTCCTCCCGGCAGGGAGCGCACCATGTCGCCCAGAAGTTGACGACCAGCACCTTGCCGCGCCATTGATCGACGCGCTGCTCTTTGCCGGCCGCATCCGGCAATGCAAGTCCCATCAGACCCGTAGCCGCAACACGGGTCGGCGCTTCGGTTCGGTTGAGGCCGAAGTAGACACCCGCGCCCAACGCCGCCACTGCGGCGCCGATCACCAATAACCAACGTACCGCTGTACTACTCATGAATCATCCATTTCGACGAGAGTGTGTACTTACATAGTGGTAGGCGCCCGCGTGCTGCCGCCCTGCCACCTACGCCAGCCCTAGTTGAACCAGCGCTTTTTGACCGGATTGGCGTCGACCTGTGGCCCCGGACCCTTGCCGGGCGCCGGCAGCACGACGGTCACTTTCTGCACGGTGGGCGGATAGCACACTCCCTGATCGGCGCACCCTTGCGAATCCGCGCTGACGACCAGCGATTGTCCCGGGCCAACGGCAGCGAGCGCCAATTTGACGACCACGTCCCCCCGATAAGTCTCGACCTTGCCGAAAAACTGGTCTTCCTTGGTCTTGCCGGCCGGCAACTGCGGCGGCGCCAAACCGGCGCCGTCCGGGGCCACCACAAAACGCATTTTATCGCGATACAGGTAATACCCGTCCGCCACGGCAAAGCGAGCCTCGATCGTGCGCTCGTCCAGCGCCCGCGCCGAAAACCGGAACGCTTGCTCGGGCGGCAGCAATTTCGGATCGGCCGCAGCAGCATGGGCCGAAAAGAACACCGCGGCGAGGGTCAGCGAGGCACCCACCGTGCGGCCACGACCTAATCGTCGGCGCGGTATTGCGCTGCAGTTGTCCCCTGAACTCATCATTGATGAGGACAGCTTGGCGGGGCGGAAGTTCGCGCAATCAAGACAAGCACTACGCGCCATCGTTGCGCCGAAGTAGTGACGCATGCGCTGAGCCACCCCCCGCGGTGCAGATGCGGTATCGATTTCCTCTTGCTGGTGATACATTGTTTCCATGGCCTGAAGGCGTGGAGAAATCATGCGGTTTGTCGTGCTGTTCATCTTACTGGGTTTGCCCATGTTGGACCTCTACATCACATCGCGGGTGGCGCGGTGGACCGGGGTGCCGATGTGGATGTGGCTGACCACATCGTTCCTCGCCGGATTGCTTCTGCTGCGCAGTGAACGCAGCGCCTTTCGCAATCGTACCGTGGCCGCACTGCACGGCGAACAGTCTGTGCTACGTGGATTGCTCGACAGTGGCCGCAAGGTGCTGGCCGCCTTTTTGTTGATCGCGCCGGGACTTGTCACTGACGTGTTCGCGTTGCTGCTACTGGCCTTACCGCTCAATGTGGGTCATCGCTTCGAACCGCAAACGGCGTCTGGCGGGCCGTGGCCGTCAAATCGTGGCAACGGCGACGCGCTGGACGGTGATTACCGACGCATCGAGTAGTGGCATTGCGAGGCTTTCGCCTCGCCTGCGGATTCCGCACTGCCATTCCCGGATTACGTTGGTTTGCGAAGCTGAAGGCTCGCCTACCAAACCCGTCGCCATCACCGGACCCTGTAGCCGTGGCTTCCGCCTCGGACAGACTCGCAACGCTAGCGCATGCGATCGGCAATCGTCGGCTGCGAACTGGCCGCGTGGCG
>JBDTTY010000087.1:0-8335 GCA_040007975.1 Betaproteobacteria bacterium
AGGCGACATGATGTTGTAGTTATTGAATGCAGAGTCTGATTTTACGACTTTCCGCCCGGCAATGAGGCTGCGAGAATGCAAAAGTTCTACGCGATGATCACGCTTGTTGTTGATATATTGCCCATTTTCTTCCAACCTCGGCCGCGAATGTTCAATGGCCACCTACGGACTCGTGGAAGTTGAAGAAGCGGCCGCAGTTGCGCAAAGTTTTGCACGAGCCGAAAGCCCGGTCGGAAGGCGTCTCAGCACGCGCCATGGCCGCGCGGGCGAGGGCGGTACGTCCGTGGTTCCTGTATCTGATCCAATGCCGTAATGGGGCGATCTACACCGGCATCGCGCTGAACGTTGCCAAGCGCTTTGCCGCCCATGTGGCTGGAACCGGCGCGCGGTACACGCGATCGAATCCACCCGTGAAGTTGCTCGCGGTGATTGAGTACGGCAACCAAAAGGAGGCGAGCCGCGCAGAGTGGGAGACCAAACAGATGACTGCGGCGGACAAGCGCGCAATGATCAGGCGGGGCTCAGCGGCCGACCTGTCCTGAGTGCGGCTCTTGCTCTGAGTCAGCCGGGACGACCGTCAAGCGGCGGTGTCGTTGCGCCCGCCCGTTGCTGCCGTTGGCGTGAATGCGTCGAAAAAGCAGGCGTCTTCACCGAGCCCGTGTTCGAGGAATGCCGGCACGGCCGTCTGCACCATTTTTACCGAACCGCACACATAAACCTCGTATCCACTCATGTCGGGAAAGTCCGCGAGCATCGCTTCGTGAACCAGGCCGTTCCGACCCGTCCATGCGTCCGCCACCTCGGCATGCGAGAGCACTGCTACGAAGTGGAAGTTGTCGTGCTGACGCTGCCATTGTTCGGCGAGTTCGGCCATGTAGAGATCCTGGCGGTGGCGCACGCCCCAGTACAGCCACATCGGCCGGCGCAGTCCGCGGTGGAATGCGTCCTCAACGATGCTCTTCACCGGCGCGAAGCCGGTTGCCCCAGCCACGAACAGAATCGGTCGCTCGCTTTCGCGCAGCGTGAAGTCACCCAGTGGCCCTTCGAAGCGCAGTGGGTCGCCGACCTTCATTGCGGTGAACACATGCCCGGTAAAGCGGCCGCCCGGAACGCGTCGGATATGCAATTCGATACATGCATCGTCGTGGGGTGCGTTCGCGAACGAGAATGCGCGCCGTTGACCATCGGCGAGCAGGATGTTGATGTACTGCCCGGCGGTGAAATCAAGGCGTTCTCCGGCGGGCAGTGCAACGGTCAGCCGGATCAAGTCCTCGGTGAGGTGTTCGATGGTGTCGATACGGCCGACATGGGTGTTGATCGTGGTGCGAGCAGCGCCCGGTATGTCCTCCACCTCGATCTCCAGGTCCGAGAGTGCAGTCGCACAGCACGTCAGCACCATGCCCTGCGCCCGCAGCGTGTCGGGCAATGCGGCGCGCTGGTACACGCCAGGATCCACGTTGCCGTGTAACACCGTGCACCGGCAGATACCACAGCCGCCATTGCGGCATTCGTAAGGCAACGCGAGGCCCTGGCGCAGGCCGGCCTCGAGCAACGTTTCGCCGAAACGTACGATCACGGGTTGCGGAATATCGACAACGGTCAGTCGGAATTCACCCGCCTTGTTGCGCTTGAAACTCGGCGGCAGCCAGGGCAGTGCAGTGATCAATGCGGTGCCTGCACCCAGCAGCGCCCAGACCTGCCCAAGGGATAGAAGGTAGAGCAGCGGGAAGATCGGCAGGTAGAACCAGTCGAGTTGCAGGGTGACTGGGGAGACGCTCAAATTGGCGGCGCCCCCTTGGCTTGTTGCCGGCTCGATCAGGGCCAACACCAGCAGTGTCAGCGCGATGCTCACCATGATAGGTCGCGGTGGGTTGGTTTTGGCCTTGGGTACGCGTTGGACGTGTACCCACATCAGCAGCAGTACGACCAGCGGGATGCCGATATGCATGAAAGCCAGCAACGAAAAAAAGCGATCGTTGACGCTGGAAGGATAGATGAAGTTGCGAATCAGGGTGCCGCCGAAGCCGGGCAGCCAGTCAAGCCACTCGAAGGACGCCACGATGACGAACTGCGCCAGCTGATCCCAGGGCAGCATGTAACCGTTGATACCGGAGATATAGACACCCCAGATGAGGGCCACGCCGCTGACCCACGAGAACCAGCGGAATCCGCGATAACGGTTGAACGCGAAGTGACGCAGCATATGCAGCAGCATCGTCAGCACCATTGCGTCGGAGGCATACCGATGGACGCTGCGCATGATGCCGCCGGCAAACCATTGGCGCTGCGTCAGCGCCTCGGCCGATGCGTAGGCGCCGGTGACGCTGGTTTCGAAGAACGCATACAGGTACAGCCCACTGCCTGCAACCAGCCAGAACAGCATGAAAGTGATCGAACCCAAGTGGTAAAGCGGATTGAGTCGGTCACCGAATGCGGTGTTGAACAGCGCTTCCACGCGCATGAATGCCCATTGCAACAGCAACTGCAAGCGCTTGATCACGCCCGGCCTCGACGTGCGGCACCGATCACCACCACAACGAACAGAAATCCTCCGGCAATGGCCACCAGTCCGCCCAACCCCATGAGGCCCATGCCGGCGATCTCGCCGCCGCTGCGCAGCACCTGTTCGGCACCGGCCACTTTGCGCTGCACGCCATAGCCGCCGGACCAGACGAGCCCCGTGATATGCATCAACTGGCCGGCGCCGTACAGCGCCGGCTGCAGTGCGGCCAGTCGGTGGTTGGGATTACCGTAGCCGAGTTTCGGAAGCAGGTGATAGGTCAGGCCCATCAAGGCCAGGGTGACGCCGACGATGCAGCCGTGATAGTGGGCCGGAATGCGCACATTGGCGCCGTTGATGAATACGCCGATGAAGCCACCCGAAACGAACAGCACCATTGACCAGACCAGCGCCGCGCGCACGGCGCGGGTGTCCGTCACCGTGCGCCGCGGCGACGACAACGCGTGCAGCACCGCAAGCGCGATGGGCACGATGGACACGCCGCCGCCAAGTCGCATTGCCCAGGTCAATAGATTGCGATGCTCGACCGATGCAATCGGATACGCGAAATAGGCATAGGGCGTTACGAACACGCTGATCAGCGCCAGTACGAACATCAGCAGTGTGATTCGCGGACTCAAGCGCACTCGCGCGCCGCAGGCGTGGGCCAGCCAAAGCCACGCGACGAGCATCAGCAACGTCCACGTGAACTGGAGTGCGTGACCGCCACTCCAGAACAGCACCTCGTAGTACGTCTTCCCGGGCAGTGAAGTCGGCACGGCAAGAAACGACCACCCGAATGCCATGAGCGCGACCGCCGCCGAGACCACGGCAGCATTGAGCCCGAATCGCAGTACACCCTCGCCGTCGAAGGCCAGGCCGAGTTTCGGCGCCGCGACGAGACTGCGCAGCACCAGTAACGTCGCGCCCGCCGCGAAGACCACCAGCCCGGCCATGAACAATGGCCGCTCGAGCACCGGGATGTAGTTGGCCATGATCGGCTCGCCGTTGCCGACGAACGCCGCCATCGCCATCAGCGTGGCGCCGATGCCGCCAAGTCCGAGCGCCATCCAACCCCAGACGATGCCGCGCGACGAAACGTTGAGGTTCCATAGCACGCCGGCGAACGCGACGAACCAAACCAGTACCGACAGGTCGACGTGCACGACGAGTGCGACGCGAAAGAAGTCCACGCCGGGCAACCACTGATTGATCCAGGGCGTGCGCGAGAGCACCAGCAACAAAGAAAAGAGCCCGGAACCGATCAGCGCCAGCAATCCGAGCCATAGCCAGCCGCGAGCCAGCTCGCGCTGCGCGCCACCGGGGACCGTGATCGAATAGTGATTTCCGGTCGATAGCACCGGCGGCAACATGGTGGCAGCGCGGTGGTGTCGGGGTGCGTCGGGTGTTGTCGCGTCGCCTTGCACAAGACGTCGATGCAGGTGCCAAGCGCCCCACGGCGGACGGCGAATCAACGGTGCGTGCCGAGCGTTCATTGCAGTGTGATCCCGCCCTTGCCGGGGTCGAAGTCGATGACCAGGATCTGTGCCGACTTGAGGTTGACGGTAGCCTCGCGTACAAAGTCGAAGCCCGGGCTACGCACATCGTCCTTGAGGCGGATCACCAGTTGATGCGTCCCCGCTGGGACCAGCATGCGTTGATAGAACGCCGATGCGCCGTCGCGCGACAGACCCGACGGCGTGGCGACGTGGCGCAGCGCAGTGGCACCATCAAGATCGAGCTCGACCGCGATCGGTGAGCGTTCGCGCGGGCAGACCTCGGGTGCCCGCATGTTGGCGGGCAGCTTGGCCAATTCCTGCGGTGTGGCACGGCGGCAATCCGACACCGGCTTCCCCTGATGGTTGAAGCTCAACTTGATCAACGCCTGGTCGGGCTGCAGGTACCGGTAGGGCGGCCAGCTGGAGAACACGCCGATGATCAGCGCGAACAAGGCATAGAGCAACGCCTGACCAAGCCAGCCAGCGGGCGTCGATGTGGACGCGTCAGCCATGGACGGGCGTCGGGAAGGTCGTCGTGGGCCGCTTTGCTGCAGCGAGCTGCTGGCGAAGGGATTGCAAGGCTTGAAGCACGGTGGCCTCGTCACCGACGCCGGCAGAGGCGAATGCGAGTCGCTCATGCGGCACCGAGGCGCGCAGGTGCGGCTCACGCGATCCTTCCAGTCGCTCGGCCGTCCAGCGCTGACCGAGTCGGAATTCGCAGGCACCTTCGGCGCACGGGCTGACCAACACGCCAGCGGCACCATCGCGTAACGCGTACTCGACGAAAGAGGGTGGCAGTTGTGCCATGCACATCAGGCTGAATGTCACTACGTCGGGCGCCGCCAGCTGCGTCACTTCGACGCCATGATCACAGCCGAAGACGGCGATCTTGCAAGGATGCTCGCCGAGCGCCGCCAGACCCTGCACAATTCGTCGCCGTAGCAGGCCGATTGGTGCGGACGGCATGTCGATGCCGGTCACGAGTTCGATCGCGCTGCGAAATGGCGTCGACGACGGACAGGCACCGACGCAAATGCCGCAGCTTGCGCACAGGTCGGCGTTGACCTGTGCGAGCTGACGTTGGTTGCGCGTTGGGTGCGCCACCATGGTGACTGCCGAGTAGGGGCAGTCGTCGAAGCATCGCCGGCAGCCATTGCAGTTGACCGGGTCGACCACCGCGATCGGTGCCACTTTCGTGGTTTGTGGCAGGAACGGCAGCGCGAACAGCAGCGCCAGCGCACCCGTCAGCACCGCCCAGACGAAGCCGGGCGACGTAGCATCGGTCAGCGGATGCACGAACAGCAGCAACCAGTCGTAGGCGAGCGCGGTGGGAGTCACGGCAAGATTGGCCGGCGCCTGGCTCGCCACTGGTGCGACCGCCGCCAGGACCACCAAGGTGATTGCCGTTCCGATGGCCAGTTTCCGCGGTGGGAATACTGCAGCGCGAGCGACGCGTTGGATGTGAAACCACAGGCCGAACACCAGCAGCAGCGGCACGCCGAGATGCACAAACACGAACAACGAAAACAACCGGTCGCTTACCGTATCGACACCGAGGAAATTGCGCGTCAACGGCGAGGCGAACAGCGGCAACCAGTCTAGCCATTCCGCGGTGGCCTGCGCCGAAAACTGGCCGAGCTGATCCCAATTGAGCCAGAAGCCACCGATGGCATTGATGAAGGCCAGCAGCAGCAGCGGGATCCCGGTCAGCCACGAGAAGCGGCGAAAACCGCTATAGCGGCCGTAGAGTCCCTCACGCAGCAGATGGGCGAGCATCACGATGATGAATCCGTCGGCCGCGTAGCGATGCAGCGAGCGCAGCATTCCGCCCGGCAGCCACGGCGCATGCGAGAGCTGCTCGATCGATCGATACGCGCCTTCCACTGATGTATCGAGCATCATGTACAAGTAAATGCCGCTGACGGCCAGCAGCCAGAACATCATGAAACCGAGAGCGCCAAGATGACGCAGCGGGTTCAGGCTCGAACCGAACACGGCATCGAAGACGCGCTCGATCGCGCGCAAGCCGGCAAGGGCGTGAAGACGCAATGAATGCAACGGGTGCATGGCTTCAGCGCCTTCTCGGCGGGAAGCGAGTGAAGTGAGCGTAGGAGGTCCGCACTTCAGCGTGGCAAATTGGCGAGCGGGATGGAGGAGGATTGCGCAACCCGGCGCAGTAGGCGCTGCGTACGCCACTCGAGGACGAAGTACCAGATCATCGCCAAGGCGAACGTCACGCCACCGGCGATCTCCAGAATTAATCCGTAGTTGTAGCGGTACTTGCCGGTCGTGGGATCGTACACCGTGCATAAAATGCGCACGCGTTCGACCACTTCGGTCAATGATATGCCCGGACGCAGCGGTGCATTGTTCAACAATTGGCGCAACGGCTCGCCAAGCTGGTCGCGCGACAGATTCTCGCCATAGACTTGCGCGTAAATGCGACCTTGCGCGTCGAGCATCGATACCGTCAGCACATGGTCGATACCGGCCGGGGTGGCGGCATACAGAAAGCCGAAATCACTCAACAAGTCATCGACGGTGGACGGCGATGGGCTCAGGAAATCCCAGTTTGGCATGTCGATGCGCATCTGCGCGGCGAATACACGCATCGCAGTGGGCGAATCGAAGGGTTGGTTGAAGCCGATGCTGACGACGTTGAACGTGTCCGCGCCAAACACCTGCGCCAGCTCGCCAACTGCCACCGCCAGCGACTGGGTCGTTGTCGGGCAGATTCTGAAGCATCCGGTGTAGATGAAGCTCACCAGCAGCGGTTTGCCTCGATAGTCACGCAGCCGCACGGGCTGTTCGCGGCGATCAAGCAGCAAGTGATTTCCCACTGTGCGACCGATGGCCGCCTGACTGTTGCGCAGTGCACTTGCGGAATCGAGAGCGGGTGAGGTGACAACGCGTTCCGGCGCTGCGTCGATATTACCGGCGAGCATGGCCAAAAGCAGCGCCAGCACCAACTGGCGGATCATCGCAGCAGACCGTCAACCGTCGCGGTGGCGAGCACCATGCTCAATTGGATGAGCGATGCGAAGAATGCGCCCATCGCTGTCCTGCGATTCGGCGCCATCGACAATCGCCAAGCCTTGTAGACGAAGAAGGCGCCGCCTGCTGCAGCCCCGATCAGGTAGACCGGACCGGCACCGAAGAGCGCAGGCATCAGCGATGCGGCGACCAACGCGACGGTGCTGCCCAGCACGATGTGCGCCGCGCGCTGCGAACCTACGACCAATGGCAACATCGGCACGCCGGCTGCGGCATAGTCGGCCTGATTGGCGATGGCGAGGCTCCAGAAGTGGGGTGGCGTCCACAGAAACAACACCAACGCCAACAACAGCGGCAATGCACCGATCTGCGGATCAACCGCGGCTGCACCCGCCAGCACGGCGAAGCTGCCGGCGAGTCCACCCACCACGATATTGAGCCAGCTGCGCCGCTTCAGCCACAACGTGTACACGACGCCATAGAAAAACGCGCCGAGAAATGTGTAGAGCGCCGTCGCGGCATTCAAACCGATCCACGCAGCACCCACGGCTACCGCCAGCAGCAGTACGATCAGTACCAGCCACGCTGGCGAATGTGGCAGCGCTCCCGTAACAAAGGCACGGCGGCACGTGCGCGCCATCAGGCGGTCGATGTCAACTTCGACGTACTGATTGAACGCACCGGCAGCGGCCGCCGACGCCAGCACCGCCAGCGCCAGCAAGATAACTTGTCCCGCACCGGGTGCGGGCCCTGCTGCGACCGCCATTCCGACCAGCGCAGTGATCATGATCATCACGCCGATACGCAGCTTGAAGAGCCCGAGAATCCTACGGGCGAGGCCACCGCTTTTGCGGGGCGCCGAGAGTGCCGCGGCCACGCCTCGGGGCAGTTCTGCCGCGTCCATGTCAGCTAAGGCCCCAGAGCGTGGACAGATACTTCCAGTTGATAAAGTAGTACAGCACGAAGGCCGTCAGGAACACCATGGCCAGTACAAAGGTGCCCGGTGCCGCAAAGCCGATCGAGCCGTAGCCTTGCACTGCCGCCGTCGGTGCGGTCGGCGGAATCGGCGTGAACGTGTTGCTCTGCACGCCGGTGTCCAGACGCTTTCCCCACAGCAGTGATCCAACGGTGACATAGATGTAGATCCCCCCGCCGACGATGGCGGAGACGCCGGCGACACCGACCAGCCCCATCATCAGGTAGGCAGCACCGGGCCATTCGTAGGCCAGTGCCGCGCCACTGAAGGCCATGTCCCAGTGGCGGCGCGAGACCCCCAGCGTGCCGGCGCCCATCATCACCAGGCAGAAGAAATACATCGAGAAGCCGAAGAGATAAGGCTGCC
>JBDTTY010000088.1:0-8312 GCA_040007975.1 Betaproteobacteria bacterium
TGGGCAAGAACATCACGCTCGTGGGCGGCAACGGTGACGGCCAGACCGCCAAGGTCGCGAACCAGATCATCGTCGCTCTCAACATCGAGGCAGTGGCCGAGGCGTTGTTGTTCGCCGCCAAGGCCGGGGCCGACCCGGCGCGCGTACGCCTGGCGCTGATGGGAGGCTTCGCGTCGTCAAAGATCCTCGAGGTGCACGGCGATCGCATGGTCAAGCGCACTTTCGATCCGGGCTTTCGCATCGAGTTGCACCAGAAGGACTTGAACCTGGCGCTGGCCAGCGCGCGCGCGCTTGGCGTCTCGTTGCCCAACACCGCCACGGCACAGGAATTGTTCAACTCCTGCGCTGCCCACGGTGGCAAGGCTTGGGATCACTCGGCAATGGTGCGTGCGCTGGAGAAGATGGCCAACTTCGAAATCGGCGACAAGGCATGACCCATCCGGCTGCGCTGTTGCGCAAGATGTTCGATGCGGCCGTCGCATCGGCGCAGCCGAACCGTGTCATTGCGTCCCATCTGCCCGAACCACCCACGGGTCGACTCATCGTCGTCGGCGCCGGCAAGGCCTCGGCGGCGATGGCGCAGGCTGTCGAGCGGCATTGGCAGGGGCCTCTGGAGGGACTTGTCGTCACCCGCTACGGATACGGCGTGCCCTGCAAGCATATCGAGATTGTTGAAGCGGCCCACCCGGTGCCGGATGTTGCCGGGCTCGCTGCTGCCGAGCGGATGTTGAAAATGGTGAAGGGGCTCTGCACCGACGACCTGGTGCTGTGCCTGATCTCCGGCGGTGGTTCGTCGTTGCTGCCGTTGCCGATCGAAGGTCTGACGTTGCAGGACAAGCAAGCCATCAACCGCGCCCTGCTCAAGTCCGGCGCCACGATTGGCGAAATGAATTGCGTGCGCCGCCATCTGTCGGCGATCAAGGGTGGGCGACTTGCAGTGGCCTGCCACCCGGCGCGCGTGTTGAGTCTGCTGATTTCGGATGTGCCTGGCGACGACCCGATCGACATCGCCTCGGGCCCGACCGCAGCAGACCCCACGACCTGCCAGGACGCGCTGGACATCGTGCGCCGCCACGGCATCGACTTGCCGGCGGCGGCGCGCGAGGCGCTCGATAGCGGGCGTGGTGAATCGGTCAAGCCGGGCGACCCGCGTCTGGCCCGAAGCGAATTGCGGATTGTCGCCGCGCCGCAGATGGCGCTCGAAGCAGCCGCTGAGGTAGCTCGCCAGAGCGGGCTGACACCCCATATCCTGGGCGACGCCATCGAAGGCGAAGCGCGCGATGTCGGCACGGTGATGGCGGGCATCGCGTTGCACGTGGCCCAACACGGCCAGCCGGTGACGGCGCCGTGTGTGCTGCTGTCCGGCGGCGAAACCACCGTCACCGTTCACGGCCATGGTCGAGGTGGGCGCAATGTCGAATTTCTGTTGTCGCTGGGCATAGCGCTGAATGGCCATCCGCGCATCCATGCGCTGGCCGGCGACACCGACGGAGTCGACGGCCAGGAGGAGATTGCCGGCGCGCTGCTTGCGCCGGACACGCTGGCGCGCGCGTGGGCGGCGGGCCTGAAGCCGCGCGAAAGCCTGGCCGACAACGACGGGCACTGCTTTTTCGGAAAGCTCGGCGATTCGGTCGTCACCGGCCCGACGCTGACCAATGTAAACGATTTCCGCGCCATCTTTATCGATGCGCCGGACACGGAGCGAAAATGAGAAGAAGCAGGAACGCGAAGATCGTCGCCACGCTGGGGCCGGCCAGTTCCGACCCGGCCGTCGTGCGCCAATTGTTCATGGCCGGCGTCGATGTGTTCCGGCTGAACTTCAGCCACGGCACCGCAAACGACCATCGCCAGCGGCTCAATGCGTTGCGCGAGCTGGAGCGCGAGACCGGTCGGCCCATCGCGATCATGGCCGACCTGCAAGGCCCGAAGCTACGCGTCGGTGTGTTTGCCAACGGCCCGGTGACGCTGGCGGAAGGCGCCGCCTTTCGCCTCGATCTGGATAGGGCGCCGGGCAACATGAAGCGGGTCAACTTGCCGCACCCGGAAATCTTTCAGGCTCTGGAGCCTGGCGCCGAACTGCTGCTCGACGACGGCAAGCTGCGGCTGATCGTCGAAAGTTGCGGCGCCGACTTTGCCGAGACCAAGGTGCTGGTGGGCGGCAAGCTGTCCGAGCGCAAGGGGGTCAACGTGCCCGGCGTCGTCCTGCCCATCACCGCGCTGACCGAGAAGGACCGACACGATCTGGCGCTGGCACTCGAGCTTGGCGCGGACTGGATCGCGCTGTCCTTCGTGCAGCGCCCAGAAGACGTCACCGAAGCGCGCGAGTTGATCGGCGACAAGGCGGCGATCATCGTCAAGCTCGAGAAGCCGGCGGCGATCAAGTGCCTCGACGCCATCGTCGCCGTCACCGACGCCGTGATGGTGGCCCGCGGCGACCTGGGGGTGGAGATGCCGGCCGAGCAGGTGCCATCGATTCAAAAGCGCATCATTCGCGCCTGCCGCCGCCTGGGCAAGCCGGTGGTCGTGGCCACGCAGATGCTGGAGTCGATGATCAAGTCGCCGGTGCCGACGCGCGCCGAAGCTTCGGACGTGGCCACGGCCATCTACGACGGCGCCGACGCGGTCATGTTGTCCGCGGAGTCGGCGGCCGGCGACTACCCGGTCGAGGCGGTGACGATGATGAACCGCATCATCGAGCAGGTTGAAGCGGACCCTTTCTACCGACAGCTGCTCGACGCGTCGCACAGCGAAGCGAGGCCCGACGGCGATGTCGCCGAAGCGGTCTGTTGCGCGATGCGCCGTGCCGTCGCCCTGCTGCATGCATCGGCCATCGTCTGCTACACGAGTTCGGGCCACACCAGCTTGCGCGCCGCGCGCGAGCGCCCGGAGTCGCCGATCCTCAGCCTGACGCCGCGCGTCGAGACCGCCCGCCGCTTGGCGATGGTCTGGGGCGTGCATTCGGTGCATATCGACGATGTGAGCGACGTCAACCAGATGACCGAGCGCGCCTGCGAAGTGGCGCGCAATCAGGGCTTCGCCAATCCGGGGCAGATGATCGTCGCCATCGCCGGCATGCCGTTCGGTACGCCGGGCACCACCAACCTGATCCGTATTGCTACCGTGACGGCACACTGAACAAGGCGCGTCTCGGGGCCAATGCATTGCTGGCCGTGTCGTTGGCCACCGCGCCACGCCATCAATGGTCTCGATGAAAAGGAATTGCTCGAAGAATCCGTGGCGCTGATGACGAGACGCGAGCATCCACTCGCCAAAAAAATCACGTGGTCGGACTTGCAGCCCTATCCATGGGTGCTGCCTGCTGCAGCCTCACTACTGCGCGATCCGCTGGAGCGCATTCTGGAGCGACACGGCGTGACCCGGTCGAACAACTACATCGAAACATTGTCGACCCATCTGCCGCGATCGGACCGGCAGACGCCTTGTCGCATCACGCGTAGCCGATGCTGCGATGGTCGAAAGACACCGCTTTGACCATCGCAAAGACCTCCTGCTGTTCCGTGATTCCAAGCTGTGCCCGCGATCGTTGCGTGATGCGGGCCATCAATGTGGCGTCACCCACGGCCAACTGAATGTCGACCAGTGGGCCGCTTTCATCGCGAATCGCGATGACCCTGCCGCGCAGCACGTTGAGGATGCTGATCCCGTCCGGGCGCGTGGTGGCCAACGACACGTCGCGCGCACGGATGCGTGTTCGCACGCGTTCGCCAATCCGGGTGGCGAGTCCTGGAATGATCAATTCGCCACCTGAGAATTGAAGCGTCGTCAGCTGAAACTCGTTATCGTGCCCGGTCACGGTCGTGTCGATGATGGAACCGGCTTCATAGCGCCCCGTGATGGGTTTCAATTCCATCCGATTCATCACGTCGTCGACGTCGCCGACCGCCACACATTTGCCTTCGGACAAAATGGCAACCGCATCCGCCAGCCGCGTGATCTCCGCGACGGAGTGACTGACATAGATGATCGGAATGCGAAATTCGTCGCGCAGCCGTTCGATGTAGTCAAGAATTTCCGTGCGGCGAGGCACGTCCAGCGATGCCAGTGGCTCGTCGAGCAACAGCAGCATCGGTTGGGCGAGCAACGCGCGACCGATGGCAACGCGCTGCTTTTCGCCGCCGGACAACGCGCCGGGGCGCCGGTGAAGTAGCGGCCCCAAGCCCAGCACCTCGATCACGCGGGAAGGCTGAATGAATTGGTCCGCGTTCGAACGCAGGCGCAGGCCATACAACAGATTGGTCTCGACCGACAGGTGGGGAAACAGCAATGCATCCTGAAACACGTAGCCCAAACGGCGTTTGGCCGTGGGCACATTGATGCGCTGCGTGCTGTCGAAAAGAGTGACGTCGTTGATGCGAATGTGCCCGCGCGTTGGCGTGGTCACGCCGGCGATCGCGTTGATCAAGCTGCTCTTGCCCGCACCGGAACGTCCAAACAGTCCCAGCACCGGGGCTTGCGCCACCAACATGACGTTGAGGTGAAAGGTTCCCAGTTGTTGTTCGACGTCAACGTCAATCATGATTTGATGACGCGCGTCGGCGCGATGTCAGCCATTCGGATGCCATGAGTGCCACCACCGACAACACCACGGCAATAACGCTTAGTCGCAGCGCCTGCATGTCCCCACCCGGCACTTGCGTAAACGTATAGATGGCCAGCGGCAGCGTCTCGGTTTCGCCGGGAATGTTGGAGACGAAGGTGATCGTCGCCCCGAACTCGCCCAACCCGCGAGCAAACGACAGCAGGACGCCCGTGATGATTCCTGGCAACGCCAACGGAATGGTGATGGACGCAAATACCCACGGACGTGATGCGCCGAGTGTCACGGCCGCAGTCTCGAGGCGTCGATCGATGGCGTCCATGGACAAGCGAATGGCGCGCACCATGAGCGGGAAACCCATGATGGCGGAGGCTAGCGCCGCACCGGTCCACCGGAACGCGACAACGACGCCAAACCAGTCGTCGAGCCAACCGCCAATCGGCCCGCGCTTACCGAACAACACCAGCAGCGCAAATCCGACCACGACGGGGGGCAACACCAGTGGCAGATGGACGATCGCATCCACGATTGCCTTGCCCGGAAAGTTGCACCGCGACAGGCCGTACGCTACCGCAATGGCGATCGGCAAACTGACCAGGACGCTGACCGTTGCCACACGCAAACTCAGCAGAATGATGCCAACTTCTTCGGGGCTCAGCCACTCCATCGCTTAGCGAGTCGCCCTGAATCCGTGCTGTTGCCACACGGCACGCGCAGCGTCCGACTGCAGATAGTCGAGCAGAGGTTTGGCGGCCGGTGATTGGCTGGTCGCCATGATCGCGGCTGGATACACGATGGGAGTGTGCGTATCGGCGGGAAAGGTGTCGATGACGCGGACGCGTTTATCGGCAAGCGCATCGCTGCCGTAGACAATGCCCAAGGCAGCTTCACCACGCGAGACCAGCGCCAACGCTGCACGAACGTTGTCGGTACGCGCCACCCGCTTTTCCACACTTGACCAGACGCCGAGTGTTTCGAGCGCATTCCTGCCATATTTTCCGGCCGGAACGCTGTCGGGGTTCGCCATGGCGAGTTTCTCGGCGCCAAGCGCCGCAGCCAGGCCAAAACCGGGAGCGATCTTCAGCGATGCGTTGCTTGCTGCAGGCGCGATCAGCACCAGCGTATTGCGCAATAGCGATACCCGCGTGCCCGGCGCCAGCAAACGGCGTTGATCGACATGGTCCATCCAGTCGAGATCCGCGGCAATGAAGAGATCCGCTGGTGCGCCGGCTTCGATCTGTCGGGCCAGCGTGTTGCTGCTGCCATACGAAATCACCACCGTGTTGCCGCTTTGTGCCTTGAACTGCCTGGCCTGCGCGTCCATGGCTTCCTTCAGACTTGCGGCGGCAAACACGGTGACGTTGGCGGCGAGCGCGGGGCGGGCCATGCTGACGGCAACAATAACTGCCAGCATGGCCACAAGCAGAGTGCGGTGACGCGACATGAGTGAACCGGGGTGAATTCGATAGCGGATCCGGCAATATACGACGGGATATAGCGCCTCGCAAGGGCTATTGCAAAGAGCCGCATCGTCCGATCTCGCTGCGCCCGGGCATTCCGTCGCGGATCAGCGGACCCGGTGTGGCGCGACTATTTCGCTGATTCGATCGACATGATGGTGTACAAGCCGCCCACCTTGTCAGCGGTGAAGCGAACCTTGTCGCCTGCCTTGACCTTGTCGAGCATGGCCGGGTCCTTGACGCGAAAAATCATGGTCATGCCGGGCATGTCGAGATTGGGAATCGGTCCGTGCTTCAAGGTGATCTTGCCTGTGTCCGTGTCGACTTTGCGGACCTCGGCGTCGACCGTGGTGCTGCTTGTCGGCGCGACAACAGGGGTGGTGGGCGGGGTGCCAGTCTGTGCCGACACCGGCAGTGCGGCAACGAGACAGGCGATCACGACGGCAATGGAAGTGGAAGTAGTCATATCGAATTTTGGATGATGAGGATTTCGTTGACCAACTGGAGCAGTGGTCGAGTCATCGAACGACGATGTCGCCGATCATGCCCGCCTCGGAATGTCCGGCCACCAGGCACGCGAACTTGAAGTCACCGGTGACGCTGAATTGCCATACGATCTGCTCGCTCTTTCCGGGCGGCACGTGGGCCATGTAGGCAGCCTCGTGCTCCATCGTGGGAAACTTTCGCATCAGCTCGGCATGAGCCTTGAGTTCCTCCGCGTTGCCGATCACGATTTCATGCAGTAACTTACCGTCGTTTCTGGCGATGATGCGGACAGTTTCTCCTTTCTTTATTTTCAAGCTGTGTGGCGTGTAATGAAAGCTGTCGTCCATGCCGACGGTGATCGTCCGCGTCACCTTTTTTGGATCGCCGGTCTGCCCGAATGCCGTCTTCTCCATGGCGGGCGCCGATTTCCTGGCAGTGGTGCCATGGTCATCGCCGTGGGCGATGGCAGTTGTGCTGAGCGCAAAAAACAAAGATGCCGCACCAACGGCGAAAATTGATTTAGTGGCCATGGTGGTTGGTCCCTTTGATGACGTTAAGAATCGGTTCGGTGGTTTTTGACATTGGATTGGCGGCGTCTGGCGCGCTGGCCGCGACCGGCGCCTGGCCGGCCCATTCGTACGCCATCGTGTTGGGTGGCTGGGTGTACCAACCCGGGTCCTTGTAGTCGTTGCGCGCAAGCCCGCGGCGTACCTTGACCGTGGTGAACATGCCGCCCATTTCCAGGGGCCCGTATGGTCCTTGTCCTGTCATCATCGGCAGCGTGTTGTCGGGGAGCGGCATTTCCATGCTGCCCATGTCGGCCATGCCCTTGTCGCCCATCACCATGTAGTCCGGTACCAGTTTGTTGATCGCGTCGAGTACCCCGCTCTGGTCGACGCCGATCATCGTCGGCACGTCATGTCCCATCGCGTTCATCGTGTGGTGCGCCTTGTGGCAGTGAAACGCCCAGTCGCCTTCGTCGGTGGCATCGAATTCGATGGTGCGCATCTGCCCGACCGCGACATCGGTGGTCACTTCGGGCCAGCGCGCGCTGCGTGGCACCCACCCACCATCGGTTCCCGTCACCTCGAACTCGTGGCCGTGCAGGTGAATCGGATGGTTGGTCATCGTGAGATTGCCGATTCGAATGCGCACCCGGTCGTTGTGCCGCACGACCAGCGAATCGATGCCCGGGAATGCACGGCTGTTCCACGTCCACAGGTTGAAATCGAGCATCGTGTTGACCTTGGGCACAGCGCTGCCAGGGTCGATATCGTACGCGTTGAGGATGAACACGAAGTCGCGGTCGACCGGCATGAACTTCGGATCCTTGGGATGGGTCACCCAGAAGCCCATCATTCCCATCGCCATCTGCGTCATCTCGTCGGCGTGCGGGTGATACATGAACGTGCCGGGGCGCTTGGCCACGAAGTCGTACACGAAGGTCTTGCCCACCGGAATCTGGGGTTGGGTGAGGCCGCCCACGCCGTCCATGCCGTTGGGCAGTCGCTGGCCGTGCCAATGGATCGTGGTGTGTTCCGGCAACTTGTTGGTGACGAAAATTCGCACGCGGTCGCCTTCGACCACTTCAATGGTCGGGCCGGGGCTCTGTCCGTTGTAGCCCCACAGCCGCGCCTTCATTCCCGGGGCGATTTCACGTATGACCGGCTCAGCCACCAGATGAAATTCCTTGACGCCGTTGTTCATGCGCCACGGCAATGTCCACCCGTTCAGCGTCACTACCGGGTTGTAGGGGCGGCCATTAGGTGGCGATAGCGGGGGCTGCGTAGTTGGTTTCGCCATCATGG
>JBDTTY010000089.1:0-8260 GCA_040007975.1 Betaproteobacteria bacterium
AAGAAGTACATCGAAGACGGCCACCATGGCGGCAAGGGTTCCGAGGCGCACAAGGCCGCGGTCACCGGCGACACCGTGGGCGATCCGTACAAGGACACGGCGGGTCCGGCGGTCAATCCGCTGATCAAGATCATCAACATCGTGGCACTGCTGATCGTGCCGCTGCTCGCGGCCTGGGGTGGCAACAACGCCAGCATGAAGACCGGTGCACCCGTGCTGACGCCGCCTGCGAAATCCGCGACGGCGATGGCACCGGCCGCATCACCTGCGGCAATGGCACCAGCGGCGACCAGTGCGCCGGTGCTCACTGGCGTCGTCACGCTGTTCTTCGCGTCGGGCAGTGCCGAACTGCCGGCGGATGCCGTCGCGAAACTCGGTGCCGTTTCCGAGCAGGCCAAGACCTCGGGCAAGAAACTCAAGGTTTCGGGCTACCACGATGCGACCGGCAATCTGGAGCAAAACCAGGAGCTGGCCAAGCAACGTGCGCTCAAGGTTCGCGATCAGTTGAAATCAACTGGCGTGGCCGAGGACAAGATCGAAATGGCCAAGCCGGAACTGGCGCAAGGTTCGGGCGACAACGAGCAGGCGCGTCGGGTCGAGATAATTCTGATTCAGTAACGCATCATCATGGGCACGGAGAAGGCAGCGGATTCGTCCGCTGCTTTTTTTTACTCCCGAATTTGGATTTGCGCCGTAGACGAGGCTTCAGCCTCGCGCGGTATAAGCTGCACGAGGCTGAAGCCTCGCCTACGGTCGTTGATCGCTTTTTCTCTTCTCGAGGTGTTGGGCTTAAACTGTCATTCAATGTCCAGGCCATCAACGCGTCCGTTGCAGCACCATTTGCTCGCGCTTGTTGCGGCAATCTGTGTTACCACGTTCGTTGTCGCACAACCCGCCCCCGAGCGCCCCTCCGGGTGGTCTGATCGAGCGCCAGTTACAACACGCCAATGGATGGTTGCGGCAGCCAACCCATTGGCGGCGGAAGCGGGCAACCGGATGCTTGCACGTGGTGGGTCGGCCGTCGACGCGGCGATTGCAGTGCAGATGGTGCTGGGACTGGTGGAGCCGCAATCGTCGGGACTTGGCGGCGGCGCACTGATGTTGGTGCACGACGCGCGCACGAAGCATCTCATCGCCTACGATGGTCGCGAAACCGCACCTGCCGCGGCGCGTCCGGATCGCTTCCTCAAAGACGGCAAGCCGCTCGAATTTCATGATGCGGTGATTGGTGGAAAGTCCGTCGGTGTCCCGGGTACGGTGCGCATGCTCGAGATTGCACATCGTCGGCATGGTCGTTTGAAGTGGACCGACCTGTTCGTGCCTGCCATCGAACTGGCCGAGCGTGGGTTTGCCGTGTCGCCGCGGTTGCACACGCTGCTCGGCATGGATCGCTACCTCACGCAATCACGCGCACGCACCTATTTCTTCGATGGTAATGGCAAGCCGCTGGCCATTGGCACAATGTTGCGAAATCCCGCGTATGCCGCAACGCTGCGGGCAATTGCCAAAGGTGGAGCCGACGCGTTTTACGGCGGCGCCATCGCTCGCGATATCATCGACACGGCCAACGGTCATCCATGGAATCCGGGGGACCTGACGGCCGCAGATCTCGCCGGTTACCGCGCGATCGTGCGCGAACCGGTGTGCGATGGATATCGCGGCTACCGCGTGTGCGGTTTTCCATTGCCATCGTCAGGCGGTGTCACGGTATTGCAGATACTCAAGATGCTCGAACCCTTCGATGTCACCGCGATGGGCCCGGCGTCGTTCTGGAGCGTGCATTTCATGAGCGAGGCAGGCACGCTGGCGTTTGCAGATCGTGATGTCTACATGGCCGATCCGGCTTTTTTTTCGCCGCCGGTCGGACTGCTCGATGATGACTATCTGCGTGCACGTTCCACGTTGATTCGACCGGGCCGCAGTCTGGCGATTGCCGCAGCGGGCGATCCCCCGCAAGCGGAGGCTCCCGCGCGCAGGGTCGCGTTGGGCACGCATGCTGCGCTGGAATTCGAATCGACGTCGCACATGTCGATCGTCGATCGTTATGGCAATGCGGTGGCGATGACCACAACAATCGAGGATGCCTTCGGCAGCCGCCTGATGACGCAAGGTGGCTTTCTTCTCAACAACGAGCTCACCGACTTCTCGTTTGTTCCGGAAGAAAACGGCAAGCCGGTGGCCAATCGCGTCGAACCTGGCAAGCGACCCCGCTCGTCGATGGCACCGACGATCGCCTACGACCACCTTGGTCGCGTGGCGATCATCACGGGCTCCTCCGGGGGCAGCGCCATCATCAACTATGTGACCAAGACGCTGCTCGGCGTGATCGACTGGCAACTTGACCCACAAGCGGCGGTGGCGCTACCCAATTTTGGCAATCGCAACGGGCCCACCGAACTCGAATTGGACACTGCGGTGTCCGCACTTGCGCCGAAACTGCAAGCCGTCGGTGCCCGGACTCGAATGCAGGTGATGACGAGCGGCACGCAAGCCATTGTCCGCACGCGCGATGGATGGATCGGTGGTGCGGATCCGCGCCGTGAAGGGGCAGTGGTGGGACGATGATGAACATCAAACCGGTCGTAGCGGTGGGTCGTGATCGTCGTCGCTCGATTCAATTGTCAACTCGTGCGCGCCATTGACCGGTTTTTTCGGCTACACCAACTCGCCTTGATCACCGAAGCCACCACTGCCGCACCTCATCGCATCGTCATCGTCGGCGGCGGGGCGGGCGGTCTGCCGTTGGCCACGAGCCTTGGCGATCGCTATGGTCGCAAGGGTGCGGTCCAGGTGACGCTCGTCGATCGACATGCAACGCATGTCTGGAAACCGCTGCTGCACGAAGTGGCGGCGGGGCGCATGGATGCCGACGCGCATGATCTTGACTATCTCGCGATTGCGCATTGGCACGGGTTCAAATTTCGACAAGGCGCGCTGTGCGGTATCGATCGCGCGCACAAGGAAATAACGTTGGATGTGGTGCGGACGCCCGAAGGTGAGGAGATCCTGCCACAACGCAAGCTTGCCTACGACACGCTGGTGATCTGTATCGGCAGCGTCAGCAACGACTTCGGCGTGCCGGGTGTCGCGCAGCATGCGGTGTCGCTCGACGCGCTGGCGGATGCCGAACGCTTCCATCGCCGCTTGCTGGCGGTCTGCGTACGCGCGGATGGGCGCGCTGGAACCGGCGTGCCGGCATTGGTGCATATCGTGATCATCGGGGCAGGGGCGACAGGAGTGGAGCTGGCCGCGGAATTGCGCCAGACCACGCGCGCGCACGCCGGCTACGGACTCGACCAGCTTGATCCCGCGCAGGACATCAAGATCACGTTGCTCGAAGCGTCATCGCGAATTCTTCCGCCATTGTCCGAACACGTGGCGACGGCAGCCACTGAGCTGTTGCGGCGGCTTGACGTCGACGTGCGCACCGGCGAACGCGTCACGGCCGTGGATGACAAAGGTGTCAGCACCGCCGCCGGTGACTTCTATCCAGGTGATCTAGTTGTGTGGGCCGCCGGCATCATGGCACCGGAAATTCTCACGCGCCTTGATGGCCTTGAAACCAATCGTGCGAATCAACTGGTGGTGGGTCCCACGTTGCAGACCACGATCGACACGGAGATCATGGCCTTCGGCGACTGTGCGGCCGCACCTTGGTTGGGGCATCCGGGTGTGTTGTTGCCGCCACGCGCGCAGGTCGCCCATCAGCAGGCGACGCTGCTGGCCAAATCCATCGCGGCGCGCTTGAAGGGCAAGCCGCCCCTCGAGTTTCGCTTCCACGATTTTGGTTCGTTGGTGTCGTTAGGCGAACTTTCAGCCGTGGGTAATCTGATGGGTCGATTGATTGGGGGCAGTCTGCTGATCCAGGGATTGATTGCACGCGTCATGTACGCATCGTTGTACAAGATGCATCAAGTGTCGATCCATGGATTCGTGCGCGTCGCGTTCGATACGCTGGGCAGGATCCTGCGTGAGCGGCTGGAGCCGCGCGTCAAGCTGCATTGAGTGCCACCGCACCGTGCCAAGTCGCGAATCGTCTCCCTGCATCTGTACCGCATGCAGTGGTAGGGGACATCATGTCTCCGCTGGTCAATTGGGTGCTGCATTAGCGTCGAGCTGGCGGTGAAAGCGTCGCGGAAGGCGCGGCACGCGCGCTATAATTTGCGCCGCTGGCGAAGGTACAACAATGAATAGTGCTGAACTCATTTCTGCCACGATCCTGCTGATTCTGGTGCTCGATCCTTTCGGCAATCTGCCGATGGTGTTGTCGCTGCTCGCCAAGGTGCCGGCGGAGCGTCGGTCGCGCGTGATATTGCGCGAATCGATCTTTGCGTTCGTGATCCTGCTGGCATTCATGGCCGGCGGCACCACGTTCATGCGGTGGCTGCAGTTGTCCGACACGTCGCTCACGATTGCGGGCGGGACCATTCTGTTTCTGATATCGCTGCGCATGGTGTTTCCGAGCAAAGAGGGCATCTTCGGCGACGTGCCGGGCGGCGAACCCTTTCTGGTGCCGTTGGCCGTGCCTTCGATCGCGGGCCCCTCGGCGTTGGCGACGGTGATGTTGATGGCGTCGCGGGATCCCACGCGTATCGGCACGTGGGTGGCCGCATTGTCGATCGCCATGGTGGTCGCTACCGGCATTCTGCTTTCGGCGCCGTGGTTGCAACGGGTTTTGGGCACCCAGGTGGTGACGGCTTTCGAGCGCTTGATGGGTATGCTGCTCACCGCACTTTCCGTCGAGATGCTTATGCGTGGCGTCTCCACCTACGTCCGCGATTTCCAGAGCCAGGTACAGTGACGTGAGCGACGCCAACGCCGAGCGCGATCATGTTGCCGTCTGGGATTGGCCGGTGCGCGTCGTGCATTGGGCCATTGCGATCCTGGTCGCAGCGTTGCTCACCACCGGACTGATCGGCGACGAGTGGCTGGTGTGGCACATGCGATTCGGGCAGGTGCTGCTGGCGCTGTTGATCTTTCGCGTCCTATGGGGTTTCGTCGGCAGTGCCAATGCGCGTTTTGCATCGTTTTTGCGTGGACCGCGCGCCGTGTTCGACTACGCACGATCACTGATTCGCCCGCCGCATCATCTGCATGCCACGCATAATCCGCTGGGCGGATGGATGGTGATCGTGCTGCTGGTGGTGCTGTTGGTGCAGGCCACCACCGGGCTCTTCACCAATGACGACGTGTTATACGAGGGTCCGCTGGTGAAATTGATCACCAAGGACCTCTCCGACGCGATTGGCTCGTGGCACCGCCGCTTGTGGTGGGTGATCGTTGTATTCGCGTCGATTCACATCATCGCGGTGATCGTGTATTTCGCGCGGCTCGGCGACAATCTCGTGGTCGCGATGGTGTCAGGCGAAAAAGTGCTGC
Source organism: Betaproteobacteria bacterium (assembly GCA_040007975.1). Lineage (GTDB taxonomy): Bacteria > Pseudomonadota > Gammaproteobacteria > Burkholderiales > Casimicrobiaceae > VBCG01. The sequence continues at coordinate 5,380 of JBDTTY010000089.1, forward strand.
CGACAAAAATGCACCGAGCGCAAGACGCGGTGGCGTCGACGCCGCTTGCGCTCATCCTGCTGGCGCTGAGCGCGATGGCCGTGTGGTGGGTATGCTATCGGCTTTAAAGACTGGGAGTCGAGCGCGGTAAGCGCCAGGCATTCACGCCAATGATTGCCCGATGAAGTCCGGCGCCGGATTTTCCGGGCCCATGTAGGCGAGGCTTCAGCCTCGCGGGATTCCCCACGAGGCTGAAGCCTCGGCTACGGATTGGTTTACGAATTTACTTGCTGCGGAAATCGTCGTGGCAGTTGTTGCAGGTCTTGCCCATCGCGCCGACGGCGGTGCGCAGCGCGGCAACATCACCGGTTTGTGCGGCAGCAACCAGTTTGACTGAATCGGCTTCGGCAACTTCGCCCATCTGCTTGAATTTGGCGGGGTCCTTCCAGATCTCGGGTTTGGCCCGATTGGGCGCACCCTGATCGGAGCCGGGCGTGTAACCATCCCAGGGCATGTGAAGCAACTGGCTGACGTTGGTGGCGGCGCGCACCGCTTCGTCCTTGTTGTACGGACGGTCGCCCTTGGCCATCGCGCCCAGGATGCCCATGTTCCAGCCCTGCGCGGTCATGATGGCTTGCCGAAACTTGATCGCACGATCGGGCGGTACCGTTTGGGCCGATACGACGGCGCTGAAAACTCCCACCACAGCCAACGCGCCGAGAATCGGCATCAGTGTTGCTCGCTTCATGAATCCTCCAATGAGAACTACAGTTGGTGAATCGTTGCCTTGACTACATCGCGATTAGAGCCGAACCCGCAAATGCGGGTAAGCCCCGTTCTGGTATACATCGAGCCAGCAGGTTTATTCCGTAACTCAGTTGGCAGACATGAGATTGCCGTCCGCCACGGTTACGACGCCAGCCTTGACGAGTTCGGTGATCAGCAGCGCGGCCAACGCGTCGGGTGTCAAACCGAGACAAGCTGCGTTCATGTCGCGGAAGATGCCGATCGTCGCGACATAGGTGGGCAACTCGCACAACGGCATCGATCGCCGGTCCAGCAACGTGAAGGCCAGCAGCCCCTTCAGCGCGTGGCGGGCGACACGCGACTGGTCGGCCTCGAAGGCGGTCAGTCGTTGATACGCGCGATCGAGGGCGGGCACGACGTCGTTGAATACATCGCCGTGACCGGGGATCACCGTTCGAATGTCGAGACCGGCCAACATGTCGAGCGTGGCGCGCGTCGCAGGTAGCGCCGCCGGGTCCATCACCGCCGGCATCACGAAGCCGAAGCCGTTGGCCCACAGCGCATCGCCGGAAATCAGGATGCGGTGTTCGGCGTTGTAGAAAACGACCGCGCGCATCGCATGGCCCGGTGCCGCCAGCACCTGCCATTCGAGATCCCCCCAGTTTTCCGTCGTCCCGTCGATCAACGCACGATCGACGCGGAAGCGATCACAATGCTGGCCACCGTAGTCGAGCAGCAGTTCCTTCGTGTCCCAGCGCTCGACCAGCGGCACCTCGCCTTCGGGCAGCGCGATCGGGCAGCCATAGCGCGCCACCAGCGCCGCGTTGCCGCCGATATGGTCGGAGTGGCAGTGCGTGTTGATCAACGCGGCCAATGGTTCGTCGCCGATGCCCCGCACCGACGCCACCAATGCCAGCGTCAGCGCACTGTATTTGCCGTAGCCGGAGTCGATCAGGACGTGACCGTCGTGGGACTTCAGAAGCACGTTGTTGGCCGACAGCCAATCGCGCACGAAGACATGCAGTTGCGGGGGCAGGCCGTGCGTGTCCATGCCCCGTGGCGTTCAGGCCTGCGGCTGCAGCCGGGCGAGAAAATCCTTCACCAGCGCCACGCGCTCGGCCAGCAATGGCGCGGCGCGCTCGATACGCAAGCGGTCCGGACCAGCGAAGCGAATGCGGCCATCTTTTTGCACCATCAGGATCAGCGCGCCGGCATCGAACGGCGGGTGCTTGACGAAATGGATGGACGTGCGCTCGGGTCCGGCGTCGATCTTGATTACGCCGAGCGGCATGCCGATCAGTCGCAACCGATGGCACGCCAACAGTGCTTGCGTGGGTTCGGGCGTGGGCCCAAAGCGATCCACGAGTTCCTCTTGCAGCCGGTCAAGTTCGTCGAGCGAGTCCACCGTGGCGAGTCGCTTGTACAACACGAGACGCTCGTGCACGTCGTTGCAATATTTTTCCGGCAGCAGCGCGGGCACGTGCAGGTTGATTTCGGTGGTCACGCCGAGCGGCTCGGTCAGGTCCGGCACGCGCCCCGCCTTCATCGCCGACACCGCGCGACGCAGCATGTCGTTGTACAGCTGAAAGCCCACCTGCTGCATTTCACCGGACTGCGAGTCCCCCAGTACTTCGCCGGCGCCGCGGATCTCAAGGTCGTGCATGGCGAGATAAAAGCCCGAGCCTAAGTCTTCCATCATCTGGATGGCCTCGAGGCGCTTCTTGGCCTGCGCCGACAGCGCATCGGCGGGTGGCGTGAGCAGATAGGCATAGGCCTGATGGTGCGAGCGGCCCACGCGTCCGCGCAGCTGATGCAATTGCGCCAGGCCGAATTTATCGGCGCGATCCATGATGATCGTATTCGCCGTGGGGACGTCGATGCCCGTCTCGATGATCGTGGAGCACAGCAGCAGGTTGATTCGCTGCTGATAAAAATCGCGCATCACCTGTTCCAGCTCGCGCTCCGGCATCTGGCCGTGCGCGACGGCGATGCGCGCTTCCGGCAACAGCCTGGCCAGATACTCCGCGCGTGTCGCAATCGTGTCGACTTCGTTGTGCAGGAAGTAGATCTGGCCGCCGCGCTTCAACTCGCGCAGCGCCGCCTCGCGCACGATGCCCGGCGAATAGCTCGCGACAAACGTCTTGATCGACAGCCG
>JBDTTY010000090.1:0-8231 GCA_040007975.1 Betaproteobacteria bacterium
TGCGCCAGTTCGACCTGCAACTTGCCTTCGGCACTGCGCGCTCGCAGCGCAAAAATGTCGAGGATCAGTCCGGCGCGATCCACGACGCGGCAGTCGAGCTTCTTTTCCAGATTGCGTTGCTGCACGCCGGACAGCGTGTGGTCGAACAATACGATGTCGGCTTCGGTGGCGATACGTTGCGCCAGGATCTCGTCGACCTTGCCTTTGCCGGCGAACAGCGCCGGGTCGGGACGCTTGCGTGGCCCGCGCACCACGTCAACGACGAGCGCACCCGCCGACGTTGCGAGGGCCCTGATTTCCGCGACACGATAGTCGGGATCGGCATCACCGAAATCCAGCGCGACAATCAGCGCGCGGCCACCGCCGGCAGGACGTTCAAACATGCGTCAAGGGACAATATGCGCTGCAGCAAGGCCGTGCGACGCGGCGCGAACGCACCGGTGTTGGCGTGCCGCCGTACTCGTACTCAGCTTTCACCGTCGGGCGTGTGATGCGGCATCGTGACCGGACGAGTGGGCACGACGGTGGAGATCGCATGCTTGTACACCATCTGCGTGACCGTGTTTTTGAGGAGCACGACGTACTGGTCGAAGGATTCGATCTGCCCCAACAGCTTGATGCCGTTGACGAGATAGATCGAAACCTGAACGTGCTCTTTGCGCAGGGTGTTAAGGAAGGGGTCTTGTAGCATTTGCCCTTTGTTGCTCATTGGTGAGCTCCGCTCTTGTTGTTGCCCGCACCGGTCACGGAGCGCAGTACCGCGAGAAACTGCGGTGGCGCTTTAACGGCGGCGTACGGGAGGGTCCGCCCATGGGTTGGCCCCTGTCTTGAATTGTATCCTAAGGGGCGTCCCACGCAGTTTGAACGCGTCGCTGAAGAAATGTTCCAGGAAGCGGCGATAGGCGTCGGGAACATGCTGCAGTGCTGACCCGTGGACAATGATCAGCGGCGGATTGACGCCGCCTTGGTGGGCGTACCGCAGTTTCGGGCGCACCAAACCGGAGCGCGGTGGTTGTTGGCGCTCCACCGCTAGCTGCAGCGTGCGAGTGAGGCGCGGTGTGGGTAACTTGATCATCGCCGCTTCGAAGGCCTCCTGCACCGATTTCATCACGGCCGGGACTCCTCTGCCTTCGCGTGCGGCAATGAAATGATGAGAGGCGAACGCGAGAAACGCGAGCTTGCGTTCGACGTCGCGCTTGACCTGGTCGCGCTCCTCCGTCGCCACGGCATCCCATTTGTTGATGGCCACCACCAGCGCACGACCTTCGTCAAGGATGTGCCCGGCAAGATGCGCGTCCTGTTCGGTGATCGCGTGTTCGGCGTCGAGCAGCAGCACGACGACGTTGGCGTCCTCGATCGCCTGCAGCGTCTTGATCACCGAGAATTTTTCGATGGCCTCGAAGACCTTGCCGCGGCGACGAACACCGGCCGTGTCGATCAGCGTAAATTTCTGGCCGTCGCGCTCGAAGTCGAGGTAGATCGCGTCGCGCGTGGTGCCCGGTTCGTTGAACGCGATCACGCGCTCTTCACCGAAGATCGCGTTGACAAGTGTGGATTTGCCGACATTGGGGCGGCCGACGATCGCCACCTTGATCGTGTCGGGACGTTCGGGATCCTTCGACGCATTGGGTGTGGCGTCGTCGGGTCGATCATCGGAGGACGGCAGCACGTCCAGCGCGGCGTCGATCATGCCGCGTACGTTCTCGCCGTGCGCGGCCGAAATCGCAATCGGCTCGCCCAGACCCAGTTCGTGAAATTCCGCGACCGTGCGTTCGGGCTGCAGACCTTCAGCCTTATTGACCACCAGCACCACCGGACGCCCGGCCTTGCGCAAAAGATCCGCAATCACCGAGTCCTGGGGCGTCAAGCCGGCGCGCCCATCGACCAAAAATATCACGACGTCCGATTCGTCGATGGCCTGTCGCGTTTGTCGCGCCATCTCGTGCAGGATGCCGGACGTGGCTTTGGGCTCGAAGCCACCGGTGTCGACGACGAAACAACTGCGCTCGCCCATCCGCGCGCGCCCATAGTGGCGATCGCGGGTGAGACCGGGAAAGTCCGCCACCAGCGCGTCGCGGGTCTTGGTCAGCCGGTTGAACAGCGTGGACTTGCCGACGTTGGGTCTGCCAACGAGGACGACGGTCGGGAGCATGCGGGCTTCTCTCTACTTCGCGGAAACCGCGAAGAGGCTGCCGTTGGCCGATTGCCACAACGCGCTACCCAGAAACACTTCGGGCTGTGCCGTCGGCGCGCTGCCATCGGTGGCGATACGGCCGACGTAGGCGCCATTGATCGGCGACAGCAGATGCATATACCCCTCGGCATCGACGACGCCGATGAAATCGCCCACGCGTTGCGGGCCGCCGATCCGGCGGCCGGCGAGCAGATCCTGCTTCCAAACCGATGCGCCATTGATACGGTCGAGCCCATGCACGGCACCGCGGTCGTCCGTCACATAAATATTCTTGGAGTCGGCAGCGAGGCCGTACAGGCTGGACAAATCGCGCGACCAGTTGATCGTGCCGCGCGTGATTTCAAAACATGCCAGGCGACCCTGGAAGGCCACTGCACAAACCTGCTTGTCATCGACCAGCGGCAGCCCGGTGACGTCGGCAATCCGTTCGAGTTCGGTCGCGCCTTTGGGATTGGCGACGGTGCCATCCCAACCGATGATGCCGGTCAGGATATCCAAGGCCAGCAAACGGCCGCCGGCCGTGCCGACGAAAAGACCGCCGCGCGTCGTCGAGCCGCCGGCATAGTTGCGCACGGTGAGTGCCGGGATGGCGCGGGCGACGACCCATTTCTTGCTGCCGTCGGCGGCATTGAGTGCGTGGATGCTGCCATCGCCGGCGAACACGGCCACGACGCCTTCGCTGACGCGCGGCGGCGCAATCACCTCCGTGGAAACGCGGGCCGTCCACAGCAGTTTGCCGTCCGTGTCAAATGCCAGCACATCGCCCTTATCGGTGCCCACGACGACGATCTTGCTGTCAGCACCGACGCCGGCCGACAGCGCGCGATTGGCACTGATCCGCCACACCTGGCGACCACTGATCGGATCGATGCGCGTGATCGAGCCATCGGACGCGGCGGCATAGATCGCATCGGGCAGCACTGCCGGTGAAAATCCGGGCACTGCTTTGCCCACCGGCAGGTTCATGCCGAGGACGGGGGACGTGGACGCCTTGAACTCGGGCAGTGGCGCCGGCTTTTTGCTGTTCCATAACCAGCCGAACGACGGTGCCGGAATGGTCGGAAGGTATTCCTTGATCGAGGCACAGCCGCCCATCAGCGCGAGCGCGAGCAACGCCATCGATACACGCAAAGTGCGAGTGCGTTGCGGTGACGGTCGACGCGGCATCATTTTTTAGGCGCGACGGCCGGGGCGGGCGCGGCAGTATTGGGAGCAGCCACCACCGGTGCAGCAGCAGCGGCAGGTGCGGCGACCGGTGCCGGCGAACTGCCGCCACCTGCGGCGGCGGGAACAGCCGCCGGCGAACCACCAACTGCTTGCAATTTTACCTGCACATACGTGCGGTAAGGCGACTTGGCATCCAGCTTGGCGAGTGCAGTTTCGTACGCCGTACGCGCATCGGCCGTGCGGCCCGCCGCCGCCAGTGCGTCGCCGCGCAGGTCGGCATACAGTCCGGCAAATGCGTCGCCATGCTTCGCATCCAGAACTTTCAGCGCCTCATCGTATTGCTTTTGATGGAGATGCACTTCGGCCATCCGATAGCGGGCGATTTCCTTCAACTCGATTTCGTCGGCACGATCGATCACCCATTGCAGCTGAGTGGAGGCGGCCGCGGTATCCGCGGCGTCGAATTGCATGCGCGCAAGTATCAGTGCGCCGCGCGATGCATAACCCGATCGCGCGAACCGATCTTCGAGTTCCTTGACCGCATCTTTGGCTTTGGCGAGATCGTTGGTACGCGCTGCCTGCGCTAAGCCCGCGAACAGCGCTGACGCCTCTTCGGCTTGCTTGCCCGAATACCAGCGCCATGCCTGCCAACCCGCCAACGCCAGCGCGATGACGAGTGCGACTGTGGTGACCGCATTGCCCCAACGTGTCCACCACGCCTTCAAGTCGTCCAACTGGTCCTGCTCTTCGAGATCGTAAACTGCCATGGTCAATCCTTGAAAACTGAATGGGTCATCGCGCTGCGGGCGCGAGTCGTGCCGACACGTCGCCTTCTGCGGCTGTCGATTGCGGGCCTTGCATCCGCAACGGTTTGATCGAAACAGTGCCCGCTGCGGCTTCGTCTTCGCCGATGATCAGTGCATACCACGCCCCGCTTGCATCGGCTTTTTTCATCTGCGACTTGAAGCTGCCGCCTCCTGCGTTAACCACAACCTGGTGGCCGTCATCGCGCAATGTCTCAGCGAGGCGCTGCGCGATTGTTGCGGCCGTTTCACTTTCATGCACGACGTAGGCCAGCGGCGACGGTGCGGCGGTCGCCCCCGCTGCCGCCAGCAGCAGCACCATCCGCTCCACGCCGATGGCGAAGCCGCAGGCAAAATTGGGCTTGCCCCCCAGGAGCTCGAACAGGCTGTCGTACCGGCCACCGCCCGCCACTGTACCTTGTGCGCCAAGCTCGGCGCTGGTGGTCACCCATTCGAACACCGTGCGATTGTAGTAGTCGAGGCCGCGCACCAGTCTCGGGTTGATCGTGAAGCGCAGTCGGGCGTTCTTCAACAACGTCTGCAGTGCCTCGAAATGCACCAGCGATTGGTTTTCGATGAAGTCGACCAGCTTCGGTGCAGCCTCGAGCATTGACTGCATCGCAGGATTTTTGCTGTCGAGGATCCGCAGTGGATTGGCGTGCAGGCGCCGACGCGCATCGGTATCGAGCAATTCAACGTGCTTTTCGAACCACGCGATGAGTTCGTTGCGATGGGCGAGCCGCTCGTTGGCATTGCCGATCGAGTTGATGTGCAACTCGATGCCGGGTAGATCCAGCGCCTTCCAGAGGCGCGCCAGCATGACGATCTGCTCGGCATCTGCATCGGGGCCTTCGAAGCCCAGGGCTTCAACGTCGAGTTGATGGAATTGACGGTACCGGCCCTTCTGGGGGCGCTCGTGGCGGAACATCGGACCACTGGTCCATACCCGCTGCGGTCGGTCATACGTGAGGTTGTGCTCGATCGTGGCGCGCACGATGCCCGCAGTGGCCTCGGGCCGCAGCGTGAGCGAGTCACCGTTCAATTTATCCTCGAACGTGTACATCTCCTTCTCGACCACATCCGTGTATTCGCCGATGCCGCGCACGAACAGCGCCGTCGATTCGACGATCGGCACCCGCATGTTGCGATAGCCGTATTGTGCGAAGACCGTACGTGCAGTGTCCTCGAAGCGCTGCCACAGCGCTGCCTCGTCGGGCAACACGTCGTTCATGCCGCGTACGGCCTGCAATGCGGTTACCATGCGGGGCCTTAAGCGATCGCCTTGACGACGATGTGTTTTTTGTCAGGTGACAAGTGCGCGGCGCGTGCCTCACCCCCGTAGGTGGCGCGTACATAATCGTCGACCAGCGCCTGAAATTCCTCGGCGATCCGGTCGCCTTTGAGCGTAATGGTCTTTTGTCCGTCGACGTAGACGGGAGCCACGGGCGTTTCGCCGGTGCCCGGCAACGAAATGCCGACGTTGGCGAGTTTCGACTCACCCGGGCCGTTGACTACGCAGCCCATCACGGCAACATGCAGATCCTCCACCCCCGGATACTTCTCGCGCCAAGCGGGCATCGCCATGCGCAGATAGGTCTGGATGCGCTCGGCCAATTCCTGAAAATACGTGCTGGTGGTTCTTCCGCAACCGGGGCACGCGGTGACCTGTGGCGTGAACGAACGCAAGCCCATGGTCTGCAGGATTTCCTGCGCCACGATCACTTCGCGGGCGCGATCCCCATTGGGTTCGGGCGTGAGCGATACGCGAATCGTGTCGCCAATGCCCTGTTGCAACAACACCGCCATGGCGGCTGTCGATGCGACGATGCCCTTGCTACCCATGCCCGCTTCGGTCAGACCGAGATGCAGCGGATAGTCGCAGCGACGCGCAAGCTCGGCGTACACGGCGATCAGATCCTGCACATTGGAGACCTTGCACGACAGCACGATGCGATCGCCCGGCAGGCCCAGTTCTTCGGCGCGTTGTGCGCTGCCGATCGCCGATACGATCAACGCCTCGCGCATCACCGCATCGGCGGCCTGCGGCCGCGTCAGTGCGGCGTTGGCGTCCATCATCCGGGCGAGTAGGTCCGCATCAAGACTGCCCCAGTTGACGCCGATGCGCACTGGTTTTCCGTACTCGATGGCCTTTTCGATCATCACCGCAAACTGCGGATCGCGTTTGCTGCCCTTGCCGACGTTGCCGGGGTTGATCCGGTATTTGGCCAACGCTCGTGCGCAATCGGGGTAGTCGGTGAGTAGTTTGTGGCCATTGAAATGAAAATCGCCGATCAATGGCACGTTGCAGCCTTGCGCATCGAGTTGCGCACGAATTGGCGCCACTGCCGCGGCGGCTTCGGCACTGTTGACGGTGATGCGGACCAGTTCGGAGCCGGCGTCGGCCAGCGCTCGCACCTGGACCACCGTCGCGGCGATGTCCGCAGTGTCGGTGTTGGTCATCGACTGCACGACGATCGGCGCGCCGCCCCCGAGGGCGATGCCGCTGATGTGGACTTGTCGTGTGTTCGCGCGCGTTGTCGTGTTGGCGTTCGACATTTACTTGACCGTGAACTTGGCGACGTTTTGTCGAATGAACGGCGAGAGATCGAAGGCTTCTCCACGCACCGTCACGGCAACCGCTTCGGCATTGCCGATGACCACGTCGAGCGGGGCGACACCGTCCACGGCATGCGTCGCACCCGGAAAGCCCATCGTGGACAGCAGCAGCGCACCTTTGCCATCCTTGATTTCGACCCACGACGAGCCACGAAACACCAGCACCATCGGCGCGTTGTCCGGCATGGCGGCGGTGCCCGACGTCGGCTTCACCACGTCAGTGGATTGGGCGGGCTCTGGCACGGACGGAGCGGGCGCCGCAGTGTCGGCAGGTGTCGTGGCAGGCGGGAGAACCGGTGTGGGAATGGCAACCGCGGTGCCCTTGTGGTCGCCACTGCCGCGTGGATTTTCCGGCACCGCGCGCGTCCATTCGTAGACGGCAGCAATGGCAACGATCGCGACCAGTGCCAGTGGAATGGCCCAGCGTGCGGACCCCGGTTTCGCGTGTTGGTCGGCGGGAATTTCTCCCATAGCGCGCGGCGTGGGCGCCAGCGACGGTCGATCGAGCGAGTGCGCCGCGTCGCCGTCCGGCAGCGCCGCCAACACTTCCAGCGTATCGAGGCGCAACAGGCGAGCGTAATTGCGCACAAAGCCGCGGACGAAAGTGCGGCCGGGCAGCGCAGCGAAATCGTCGTCCTCGAGGGCCTTGACCTGGCGCGGTGCCAGTTTCAATTGCTGAGCGACGGCGTCAATGGAAAGTCCCGCCGCTGCGCGCGCTTCGCGGAGTCGCACGCCCGCCGATAACGCGATTGGTGTAATCGGCGCCGCGTCCGGAATATCCGTCTCGTCGGTCATCGGTTCGCTCGCCTGCGTCGCGTGGCGCGGAAGGGCTGCCCTGCGGTGCTCATTCGCATACGCCGTCAGGAAGCGCCTTGACTTCCGCGGACTGCGGATAGCGATTGCGCAACTGGGATACGTACGAAGATTCGGATTGTTTGTCGCCCAACTTTCGTTCGATGCACATGCCGAGATACAGCGCTTCGGGCGGCGGATTGGTCTGTTGCATCACGCGGCGCATGTGATTGCGCGCGTCGGCATAATTGCGTTCGCGGTAGGAGAGCAGCGACAGGTTGTAACTCGCGACCAGATTGTTGGGGGCCAGGGCCAACGCGCGCTTGTAAAAATCCTCGGCGCGTTTGTTTTCGCCGACTGCCGCGGCGCACTTGCCCGCATTGGCGAGCGAGATATCCGGTGTCTTGTAAAGCGGGTTGCGCACGGCCTGTTCGAACTGCTCGATCGACTCCTTCTCGCGACCGTGCGTGCACAGGTACCAGCCCCAGTTCTGTCGAACTTCCGAATCGTTGGGAGAAATTTCGAGGGCCTTCAGGAAATTCAGCTGCGCGTTGGCGTCGTCACCCATCACGGTGTAGACGAGTCCGTAGACGTTGTAGATCTTGGGATTGCGCGGATCGAGCTTGACCGCTTCGCCCAGTTCCTGCAGCGCCACGTCC
>JBDTTY010000091.1:0-8121 GCA_040007975.1 Betaproteobacteria bacterium
GTTCCCAGTCGGTGACGGCGTCGAGCCACTGGCGCCATTCCCATTCGCGGGTGGCGGCAAAGTGATCGACGAATTCGTCCCCGAACCAGTCGCGTGCAGCGTCGGATTGACGAAATACACGCGTGGTCTCGATCAACGTTCGCGGTGCACGCGGGACATTCTCGGACCCTTCGTTGGTGCCGGTGATCGGTTTCGCAGTCAGTTTCATGCCCTTTTCGACGCCATTCAACCCCGCGGCAATCACCGCCGCCATCGCGAGATAGGGATTGACGTCGGCCCCGGGGCAGCGCGTTTCAAGTCGCGTTGATTTCGGCGACCCGGGAATGACTCGGAAACTCGCCGTGCGGTTATCCACCCCCCACGTAGGCTTGACCGGCGCCCAGAAACCGTCGACCAGGCGCTTGTAGCTGTTGATCGTGGGCCAGAACATCGGTGCGAATGCCATCAACGTATCGACCTGACCGGCGAGGTAACTCTCGAAAAGCTTGCTCATGCCATGCCGACCCTTGGGGTCGTAGAAGCGATTGGTCTTGCCATCGGACAGCGACTGATGAATGTGGCCGGAGCAACCCGGATATTGGGCACTCCACTTCGCCATGAAGCTTGGCATGATGTCGAAACGGGAGCCGATTTCCTTGGCGCCCGCTTTGAACAACACCGCGCGATCCGCGGCCTCCAGTGCTTCGGAGAACAGGATCGCCACCTCGTAGACGCCCGGGCCCGTTTCCGTGTGCAAACCTTCGATGGGAACGCCAAACGCGCCCATTTCATTGAACAGCGCGGCAAAATACGGCTGTGCCGCATTGGCGCGCAGCAGCGAATAGCCGAACATGCCAGGCGAGATCGGTTCGGGGTCCACGCCTTTTTTGGCGGCCCACGTCTGCGGCGTTTCGGAAAAGTTGAACCACTCGAATTCCATGCCGCACATGGGCATCAGCCCCATGTTTTCGGCGCGAGCCAGCACGCGTTTCAGCAACTGGCGCGGACAGAGCGGAAACGGTGCTTCCTTGCCATCTTTCTGCCAGACAAAATCACCCAGAAAAAACGGCACACCATCGTCCCAAGGCACGTTGCGGTGCGTGCGCAGATCGATCCGGGCCAATACGTCGGGAAAGCCCTTGTGCCAGCCGGTGATCGTCGTGTTGTCGTAGCAAACATCCTGTGAATCCCAGCCAAACACGACATCGCAGAAGCCGAAGCCGCCTTCGGCCGCCGAGAAAAATTTGTCCTTGTGCAGATACTTGCCGCGCAGGACACCGTCGATGTCCGCGACCGCCACCTTTACGCGATTGCCGGGGTACTTGCGCACCGCATCGAGGATCTTGGCCTGGGGAATCGACGCCGCCATGGAAAACTCCTGTTGTTGTCGTATCGGGTCGCAGACTGTCAATTCTAGCGCACACCGCACGGCGTGATGGCATCATCGGGACCCATTGTGACTCGCAGCCGGTGCTCCATTGCCTTCCGTGATTTCATTGCTTTCGCTGCACACTGCCGTTGCGCTCTTCGGTTTTGCCGGGCTTTTCGGCAAATGGATCGCGTGGGATCCGGTGGCCATCGTGCTGGGACGCACCGTGGTGGCGGCGATTGTGCTGGGGGTCTGGCTGCAGGTGCGGCGTACGGGCCGCCTGCACCCATCGCCGGGATTGGCGCTGAGCGGCGGCATCCTTGCGGTCCACTGGATGGCATTTTTCAATGCCATTGCGGTGGCTAATGTCACGATCGCGCTTCTAGGTTACGCAAGCTTCCCCGCGTTTGTACTGATGCTCGAACATCGGCGCAGCGGTCGCGTATGGAGCACCATCGATCTCGCGACGGCAGCGTTGGTCGTGGCCGGACTCGCGATGACAGTCCAGGATTTCAACTGGGGCAACACGGCGGCCCAGGGCCTCGCCTGGGGTGTGGTGTCCGGCTTCACCTTTGCGTGGCTGGTGGTGCGCACACGCGGCTACACGACGGGCAACGAGGCATCGTCGCTGGCATTCTGGCTCAATGCGTTTGCGGCGTTGTTCATTCTTCCCATTGTCCTCGCCCAAGGTGGCGTGACAGGCACCGTTGATGGTCGCACGTTGGGCATGGTGATTGTATTGGGCGTGGCATGCACGGCCATTGCGCACACGCTGTTCATTGTCGGGATTGCCGGCACGGGGTCGCTGACCGCGGCCATCGTCGCGGCGCTGGAGCCTGTCTATGGCATCGGGCTTGCATGGGTCCTGTTGGGCGAGGTCCCGACGCTGCGCACGGCCCTGGGTGCATCCTTGCTGGTGACCGCCGCGATCCTGGCCACCTGGCGCGTGCGGCCGGCACCCATTCCATGATCAGCATGGCGCTCCCGGTCGCGATTGGGTAGCATCGCGGCTCACGCAATTTTTCCTGCGCACACATTCATGAATATCGGCATTGTCGGCCTCGGCCGCATGGGCGGCAACATGGCCCGCAGACTTGCACGCGGTGGTGTTCGCGTCACGGGATTCGATCCGGACGCCGCCACTGCGTCGACATTGGCAAACGAAGGCGTGCTGACTGCTGCGACTTCATTGGTCGAGTTGGCGCACTCACTGCCGTCGCCTCGCGTTGTCTGGCTCATGGTGCCAGCGGGGGCTGTGACGGAGCACGCAATCGAAACCGTCTGGCCCGAACTGAAGACGGGTGACGTCATCGTCGACGGCGGTAATGCCAACTACAAGGATTCGCAACGGCGGGCCGCCGCGTTGGCCGCAGCCGGCATCCATTTTGTGGATTGCGGCGTCTCGGGCGGTGTATGGGGCCTCGACAATGGCTATGCGTTGATGTTTGGTGGCAGCAAGGCTGCCGCAGAAATTCTGACGCCGTTTGCACGCATACTGGCACCCGCGCCTGATCAGGGCTGGTTGCATTGCGGACCCGCGGGTTCCGGGCACTTCGTCAAGATGATTCATAACGGCATCGAGTACGGGATGATGCAATCGTTTGCCGAAGGTTTCGCGCTGATGGAAAACAAGCGCGAACTGGAGCTCGACATCGCAGCGGTGGCGAAGATGTGGCGGCATGGCAGCGTGGTGCGGTCCTGGCTACTCGATCTCACCGCGGATTTTCTTGCGCACGATGCCAAACTTGTCGACGTCGCGCCGGTCGTGGCCGATTCCGGCGAAGGTCGCTGGACCGTCAACGAGGCGATCGAGCAGGGCCTGCCCGCACCTGTTCTCACGCTCGCATTGATGGCCCGGTTTGGCAGTCAAGGCAAAAGTGCATACGCCGATCGCATGCTCGCGATGATGCGCAAGAGTTTCGGCGGTCACGCGATCACGACCAAGGCGACGACAAAGTGATCCTCGTCATGATGGGTGTTTGTGGGTGTGGCAAAACCACGATCGGACGAACCTTGGCCAAGGAACTCGGGTGGCCCTTTTATGACGCCGATGATTTTCATCCAGACGGCAACGTGGCCAAGATGGCAGCTGGCCATGCGCTTGACGACAACGATCGATGGCCATGGCTTGATCGCATTGTCGTGGCAATGCAGGGCGCGCAGTCCGAAGGCGGCCACGCGGTGCTGGCGTGTTCTGCATTGAAGCAGGTCTATCGCGAGCGGCTGGGGCACGCCGGCGACGTGCGATTTGTCCATCTTCGCGGCGACGCGGAAACAATTGCCGCACGGCTGGCCGTGCGCAGCCACAAATATATGCCAGCGTCGCTGCTGTTATCGCAGTTTGCGACGCTCGAAGAGCCTGCGGACGCGCTGGTCGTCGACATTCGCGAGACTCCAGCAGCGCAAGTGCAGTTCGTGTGCGAACACTACGCGTTGGTGACAGCGTCGAGTGCGCGATGAAAAAAAAGTCGTGGCGACCCGCCACCGCGATCGGTCACCTTGGCCGCGATCCACGTCGTTGGATGGGTGCAGTCAATACGCCGGTGTTTCGCGCGTCGACCATCCTGTTTCCGACAACGGCGGATTTCAATGCCGCAATTGCTGGCGAGTATGAAGGCATCACGTATGGCTTGCATGGGCTTCCTACGGTCACCGATCTGGAGCAGGCCATCGCCGAGTTGGAAGGCGGCTTTGCGGCGCTGGCGGTACCGTCCGGGCTGACCGCGACGACACTGCCATTGTTGGCCCTGACCAAGTCCGGCGATCACGTGTTGATCACCGATGCGGTCTACGGCCCGACGCGCCGCTTTTGCGATATGCATCTGCGCCGCATGGGCGTGACGGTCGAGTACTACGATCCATTGGTCGGTACAGGGATGGCATCGCTGCTGCGTGACAACACCAGTGTCGTGTTCGTCGAATCGCCCGGATCGCTGACCTTTGAGGTGCAGGATGTGCCGGCCATTGCGACGGCGGCGCATGCGCGCAACGCCGTGGTCGTGATGGACAACTCGTGGGCGACGCCTCTGTTCTTCCGCGCCTTTGATCATGGGGTGGACGTGTCGGTGCATGCGGCCACTAAATACATTGGCGGTCATTCGGATGTCCTGCTGGGTTTGATTGTCGGCAATGCTGCGGTATTTCCTCGTTTGCATCGGCTCTGGACCGACATGGGCGTGACCGCGTCCAGCGATGATTGCTTTCTAGGCTTGCGCGGTTTGCGCACGCTCGCCATTCGGCTCGCGCATCAGCAGGCCAGTGGTCTGGCACTCGCGCAGTGGCTGCGCGAACGGCCCGAAGTCAAGGAAGTCCTGCATCCGGGGTTGCCCGGTGCACGCGGCCACGCCCTTTGGAAACGGGATTTCACCGGCGCCTCGGCCTTGTTCGGCGTCGTGTTGCATCCGGTGGCCGACGATCGCATCGCGGCGATGCTCGACAGCCTGCAGCTCTTCAGCCTGGGCTTTAGCTGGGGCGGCTTTGAAAGTCTGGTCATTCCGATGCATCCGGAACGCACGCGCACGGCGACCACATGGGCGCCCGGCGGACCGTGTCTGCGTTTCGCCATCGGACTCGAGGATCCGGCTGATCTGATGGCGGATCTTTCCGCGGGGTTCACCAAGCTGGTGGGGTAATCCGTAGACGAGGCTTCAGTCTCGTTCAATTGTCCCCGCGAGGCTGAAGCCTCGGCTACGGCACGCTACGCGGTCTCGCCCAGATACACCGCCTGCACTTGCGCGTTGGCGCGAACTTCCGCCGGCGTTCCCGCGGCAATCAGGCGGCCTCGATCGAGGACCAGCACACGATCGGCGAAGCCGAACACGACATCCATGTCGTGCTCGGTAAACAGCACCGCAATCCCGTCCTCGCGCGCAATCGTGCTTGCGAGTTGCATCAATTGCGCCCGCGAGTCCGGTGCCATGCCGGCGGTCGGTTCGTCCATCAGCAACAATCGCGGCGCGCCGGCCAGGGCCAATGCCAGTTCGACGCGTTTGACGTCACCATAGGCGAGCGTCGCGCAGTGGCGGGGGGCAAGCTCGCCACAGCGTACGCGATCCAACAGGATGCGGGCGGTTGCCGCCATGGCAGACATGACCGAGGGCAGGAGACTGCCGTCCGCGCGCGCCCGCCCGAGCAAGGCGAGCATTACATTTTCACGGACGGTCATCGAAGGAAACGTAGCCGCCACCTGAAACGTGCGCCCGACACCCAGGCGCGCAATCGCCTGCGGTGCCAGCCCATCGATACGCACGCCGCTGAACATCACGGTTCCGGCATCCGGGGGCAATTGGCCGTTGATGAGATTGAAACATGTGGTCTTGCCCGCGCCGTTGGGACCGATGAGTGCCACCCGCTCACCCGCATGAACCGCAAACGACACGGCATCGACAGCACGTACGCCGCCAAATGACTTGACCAGATCGGTCGCGACAAGTACGGGGGCGTTCACGTGGTCGACCGCGGGCGCGACAGGCGGGTGAGGGCACCGCCAATGCCCATCGGAAATACGAGCACCAGCAACAGGATCAACCCGCCGAGCGCCGCACGCCAATATTCCGTCGCACGCGCCAGTTCGTCGGCGAGCCACGTGAACGCCGCCGCGCCAAGCAACGGACCGAAGAGGGCGTTGACGCCACCGAGCAGCACCATGACGAGTCCATCCACGGATCGCGGGATGGCCAGGGACTCCGGCGAAATGCTGCCTTTGGAAAATGCAAAGAGGCCGCCGGCCAAGCCTGCGAAGAGTCCGGCAATCGCAAAGGCCGTCCATTGCGTGCGCCGAACGTCGATCCCGATGGCTGCCGCGCGCACGGGCGAGTCGCGGACGCCGCGCAGGGCAAAGCCGAACGGAGTCAAGCGCAGGACCACCAGCATCCACAACGCAAACGCCACGACCATCAGCGTGAACCAATAAAACGCGGTGCGTCCCGCGAGCCACGGTGCGGGCCAGACACCGACCAGGCCGTTCGAACCACCGGTTACGGTGTCCCATTGAAACGCGATCGACCAGACAATCTGCGCAAACGCGAGCGTCAACATGGCGAGGTACACGCCCGAGAGGCGGACGCAGAACCAGCCGAAAAGAAGCGCACCGGCCAGTGCCGCCACCGGGGCGATTCCGAGCGCCGCCAGCATCGGCAGGCCGGCTTTGACGGCAAGCGCTGCCGAATATGCGCCAATGCCGAAATAGGCGGCATGGCCAAATGACGTCATGCCGCCGGTGCCAAGCAAAAACTGCAGACTGCCCGCAAACAGTGCTGCGATCAAAATGTCGGTGGCCAGTACCAGCGTGTATTCGTCGCGCCACCAAGGCAGTGCCACCAGCCCGACCACTAGCAAGATCGCTATCGTAATTTCGCGCCGGTGCGGTGCGTTGACCAGCTCGCG
The DNA here is from genome assembly GCA_040007975.1 of Betaproteobacteria bacterium. Lineage (GTDB taxonomy): Bacteria > Pseudomonadota > Gammaproteobacteria > Burkholderiales > Casimicrobiaceae > VBCG01. The sequence goes on from JBDTTY010000091.1 coordinate 6,734, forward strand.
ATGCTCGGTCAGCACGGTAGTCGCTGCAGGCACCGGCACCTGGCCGAATAGTCCTTGCGGCTTCAATGCCAGGACGAGTGCCATCACGACAAACTCGGCGACCAGCGTCAGCTTTGGAAACGCGATCGTGAATCCCCCGACGTCTACGGTACCAAGCGCAATGCAAAGCGCCTTCGACAACCCAATCAGCAGCGCGGCGACGAATGCGCCGGGAATCGATCCCAGTCCGCCGACCACCGTCACCACAAATGCATCGGCGATGATCGACAGGTCCATGTTGAGGTTGGCGGGTTCGCGCGGCAGTTGCAGTGCGCCGGCAAGTCCCGCCAGCAACGAGCCGAGCGCAAACACGGCGGTATAGAGGCGGGCCTGGTCGATGCCGAGGGCGGCCGCGAGCGTGCGGTTTTCCGATGCCGCGCGAATCACCACGCCAAAGCGCGTGCGCGTGAGCAGCCAGGTCAGCGCTACGAGTACCACCGGGCCAAGGACAATCAGAAAAAGATCATATTCGGGCACCGGGCGATCAAAAATGGTCACCACGCCGGCAAGTCCCGGCGCGCGCGGTCCCAGCAAGTCCTCGGCCCCCCAGATCGCCAGGACGACATCGCGGACGATCAACACAATGGCGAAGGTGGCCGTCAGTTGCAGCATCTCCGGCGCCGCGTAGAGTCGCTTCAGGAGCAGCACCTCGATCAGCGCGCCAATCAACGCCACCGACAGCGCGGCAATGACCACGCCGCCCCAGAATGCCATGCCGCCGCGACCGAGGGTATCGGCCAACCATGCGCCCATGCCGTAGGCGACATAGGCCCCGACCATGTACAGCGAGCCGTGCGCAAAGTTGACGATCCGCGTGACGCCGAAGATCAGCGTCAATCCCGCGGCCACGAGAAACAGCGCCGACGCCGACGACAGTCCATTGCCGAGCTGCAGCAGGAACGACGGCAGTGACACGCCGCGATACCGCTATTGCGGACGAAGTGTGCGCACGACCGAATCGGCCGGCTGATAATCCTTGCCGTCCGCGTAGCGCCAATCGACCATCACACCTTTGCCATCCTTTACCGCCGTGCGTCCCACATACGCGCCCATCGTCGACTGATGGTCGATCTCGCGGAACGTGACATTGCCAAACGGCGTGCCAAACGACAATCCCTGCATCGCCGTCACGATCTTTTCCGGACTGGTGGAGCTGGCGCGCTTCAACGCTGCGGCGGCTGCGATGACCGTGCTATATCCCACGACCGACCCTAGCCGCGGATAATCGCTGAACCGCTTTTGATACGCATCGCGAAAGCGCTGGTGCTCCGGTGTATTGATGGCGTACCACGGATATCCGGTGACATACCAACCCACGGGCGCTTCGTCTTTCAACGGGTCGAGGTACT